>DASWBF010000267.1:0-18852 GCA_036390735.1 Mycobacterium sp.
GTCGGCAGGGATGCCTTTCCCGTTGTCGACGACCTCGATGTGCAAGTCGTCCTCGACGGTGATGCTGACCCGCAGAGTGGTCGCGTCAGCATGCCGAACCGCGTTCGAAACCGCTTCGCGCACAACGGCTTCTGCGTGATCCGCCAGCGTCGGGCTGACGACGGACAGCGGGCCCACGAACTGCACCATGGTGCGCACTTCGGGCGTGGAGAACTGCGAGACGGCTTCGTCCAGCCGTTGCCGCAGCCTCGTGACACCCGACGAGGCGCCGTGAAGGTCGAAGATCGCGGTTCTGATCTCCTGGATGACCGCTTGCAGGTCGTCGACGCAGTTCGAAAGCCGTTGCTGCACTTCGGCTGACCGCGCACGGGGGATCGTGCCCTGCAGCGACAACCCGACCGCGAACAGGCGCTGGATCACGTGGTCGTGCAGGTCTCGTGCGATCCGGTCGCGGTCGCTGAGGATGTCCAACTCCCGTAGATGACGCTGGGTGGTGGCCAACTGCCATGCCAGTGCAGCCTGGTCGGCGAAGCCGGCGAGCATATCGAGCTGTTCGCCGTCGAAATGCTGCTCGCCCTTGTGTCGCAGTGCCACCAGCACACCGGCGACGGTATCGGTGGTGCGCAGAGGCAGCACCAGGGCCGGGCCGTTGGTGTCCACACCGTTCATTCCGAGCTCGATAGACTCCAGCCGGCGCGGCGTGCGTTGGGTGAAGACGTCGCCGATCTCCGTCTCCGCCACCGGAATCGTTTGCGACGCAGCGATTTCGGTGTCACCGGCCGTCTCTACGACCAAGAGTTGGGCGACCTCGTTGGTGGGCAACTCCGCGTCGACGGGGACCGCCACGAACGTCGCGGTGGCGGCGCAGAGCTGCAGCGCCTCGTCGGCGATGAGGCGGAACACCCGGGTCGGGTCGCTGCCGGACAGCAGCTCGGTGGCGATGTCGCGGGTGGCCTCGATCCAGGACTGACGGGCTCGCGCCTGCGCGTACAGCCGCGCGTTGTCGACCGCGATGCCCGCCGCGGCGGCCAGCGCCCGCACCAGCACCTCGTCGTCCTCGCTGAACGGCTGACCGTTCGCCTTCTCGGCGAGATACAGGTTCCCGTATACCTCGTCACGGATGCACACCGGTACACCGAGGAACGTGTGCATCGGCGGGTGGTTGGGTGGAAACCCGACCGAGTCGGGATGCTCGAGGATGTGCTCCAGCCGGATCGGCTTGGGGTCGTCGATCAGCACGCCGAGCACACCGCGGCCCTCGGGCAGCCGGCCGATCTTGGCTCTCGTCTCGTCGTCGATGCCCTCGTAGACGAACTCGACCAGCTCGTGGTCGTGGCCCCGCACCCCGAGCGCGCCGTACTTCGCGTCGACCAGGTCGATCGCGGTGTGCACGATCGTGCGCAGCGTGTCGTCGAGTTCGAGACCGGACGTCACCACCAACATCGCCTCGACGAGCCCGTCGAGGCGGTCTCTGCCCTCGACGATCTGCTCGACGCGGTCCTGGACCTCGACCAGCAGCTCGCGTAGCCGCAGCTGGGACAGCGTGGTGCGCAGTGGAGTCATCCGTCGGCTGGTTCGGTCGGGCACGCCATTATCGTGGCATCGTCGACGCGAAGTTGGCGAGTAGTTCGGCTATTCGGTGGGACGGCTGGCCGGGCCGAGTTTGGTGGCAAAGACCGCCGCCTGGGTGCGACGCTCCATTCCGAGTTTGGCCAGCAACCGCGACACGTAGTTCTTCACCGTCTTCTCGGCGAGGAACATCCGCGCCGCGATCTGCTTGTTGGTGAGCCCCTCACCGAGAAGTCCGAGCAGCGTGCGCTCCTGCGCTGTCAGCCCGGACAGCGGATCTGACCGCTCGGCCGCGCCGCGCAGCTTGGCCATCAGCGCCGCCGCCGCCCGGTTGTCGAGAAGCGACTTGCCCGCCCCGACATCCTTGATCGCCTTGGCCAGCTCCATGCCCTTGATGTCTTTGACCACGTACCCGCTCGCGCCGGCGAGGATCGCGTCGAGCATCGCTTCGTCGGAGGTGAACGACGTGAGCATCAGGCAGCGCAGTTCGGGCATGTCGGAAAGCAGCTCCCGACACAGCTCGATTCCGCTGCCGTCGGGCAGCCGCACATCCAGGACCGCGACGTCGGGCGGCACCGACGGAATCTTGGCCAGCGCTTCGCCCACCGAGGCGGCTTCGCCCACCACCTCGAGCTCAGGGTCGGCGTCGAGCAAATCGAACAGCCCCCGACGGACGACTTCATGGTCGTCGACCAGAAACACCCTAATCACGGCCAGCCCTTTCAGCTCTGGATGCGGCGCCGGTCACAATGCGCATGTTCATCATGGCCTACTCGGTCAGTGAACTCACAAGTGTTGGTGGTCGACGACGAGCACTGAGCAGTTGGTATGACGCAGCGCGCCATAGCCTGACGGCCCGACGAGCTGCTGCACGGTCCGATGGTCGCGGGCGCCGACGACCACCAGCTGCACCGAGTGCACGTTCTCGGCGAGGTAGTCGATGACGCTGCCGTGCACCGCCACCGACTGCACGTCGAGATCCGGATAGTGGTGCGTCCAGCGCGCCAGCCGCCGGTCCAGCTCCGCCTGCACCCGGCGGTTCGTGTCGGCCACGCTCCGCGAACCGCGGATGTCGCTGACCCGGGATTGCCAGCAGGTGATGATCCGCAGCGGCGCGTTACGCAGCCGCGCCTCGTCCATCGCCGCCTCCAACAGCACGCCGGTGTGCGGTGAGTTGTCGGCTTCGACGACAATCCAGCCCGGGTCGCGTCGGACGTGGCCGCCGTCATGCGCGTGGATGATCGCGACCGGGCAGTGTGCCGACGTGGCGACCGCGGCGGCGGTCGAGCCGACCCGTCCGGGCTGGAAGTGGTGAAACCCAACCGCGCCGACGCAGATCATCGCGGCCGGACGCGACGCGCGGATCAACGCGCTGACGGGGCGGTCCTGGTCGATTTCGACTTCGATCTTGACGGGCTTGTCGGTTGCTTCGATCGCCATCACGACTTCGCGTATCGCGGTCTCGGCGACCGCCAGCTTGCGCGCGGCGTGTTCGGCACCCTCTGCGGCCTCTCCGGGATCGACTGCATGCAGCAGCCGCAGCGGGATGTCTCGACTGAGGGCCTCGTCGACGGCCCACAGTGCGGCGTGGATGGCCGCTTTTGAGCCGTCGACACCGACGACGATCGAGGGCGGAGCGGGCTTTTCGCGCATCGACTCCACCATAAGTCCTCGTTCCTCTGTCGCCGTAGGGACTTTTGGCCGTAAGGTCAAAGCGAAACCTTTATCCGAAGCAGTCTTACTCGCCATAGGATCGGGCAAATGGAACATGCCGCGCAGTCCGCGATGCTGGAGGGCCTGCAGCCGCTGATCGAGGTCCTGACGGGCCGCGGTTACCGGGTCGTGGGACCCACGCTGCGCGACAACGCGATCGTGCTGGCCGAGCTCGAATCCGCTGACGACTTACCCCGCGGCTGGGGGGTGGACACGGCGCCCGGCCACTACCGGGTGCGGCGCCGCGAAGACGAGGCCGCGTTCGGTCATTCCTCCGGACCGCAGTCGTGGAAACAGTTCCTGCACCCACCGCGGCAGCGGCTGTGGTCAGGCGGTCGAGACGGCGTTGCCGACGGGGAGCCAGAGGAGCCGCCGCGATATGCGTTCCTCGGCGTGCGCGGATGCGATTTGGCCGCGATCGCCACCCTCGACAGGGTGCTGGGTTACTCCCAGCATCCGGACAGCACCTATGTCGGCCGTCGGCGCCAGATCTTCGTGGTCGCGGTGAACTGCACCGAACCCGGCGGCCTGTGCTTCTGCGCCTCGATGGGCACCGGCCCGGCCGCCGGTCCCGGCTACGACCTGGCGCTGACGGAGCGGCTGGACGGCGACGCGCCGACCTACCTTGTCGACGTCGGCACCCCTGACGGCGCCGACGTGCTCGCGGCGATACCGCACCGTTCGGCCGACGCGGGCGAAATCGAGGGCGCCAGAAAGGAAGTCGACGCCGCGACTTCTCGGATGGGCCGCGAGATGCCGTCCGTCGACTTGCGTGAGCTGCTGATGCGCAACCGCGAGTCGCCGCAGTGGGAGGAGGTGGCGAGCCGGTGCCTGACCTGTGGCAACTGCACGATGGTGTGCCCGACGTGTTTCTGCACGAGCACCGAGGACGTCAGCGACCTGACCGGTGACAACGCCGAACGCTGGCAGCACTGGGCGTCCTGCTTCGAGTTCGACTTCACCCACGTCCACGGCGGCAGCGTGCGGCAGTCCGGCCCGTCGCGCTACCGGCATTGGATCACGCACAAGCTGGGCACGTGGCACGACCAGTTCGGGATGTCCGGATGCGTGGGGTGCGGACGGTGTATCGCGTGGTGCCCCACCGGGATTGACATCACCGAGGAGATGACGACGATGGCGCGGCGGGACGGCGATGACTGACACCGCCGTTTGGGATACGTTGTCGCCGACGTCAGCGATGACGCCGGTGCCGTACCGGGTTTGCTCACGTGTCGTCGAGAACAGCGACTCGGTGACCCTGTTGTTGGAGCCGGTGGCGGCCGCATTGCCGACGCCGCAGCCGGGGCAGTTCATGATGCTGTACGCGTTCGGCGTCGGCGAGATCGCGATCTCGGTCAGCGGCGACCCCACGGTCACCGGACGCCGTTATGGAACTCGTGCCAGATTTGACGGCACGATCATGAACACGATCCGCGCTGTCGGGGCGGTGAGCCGCGCGCTGTGCGCCTCCGAGTCGGGTGCGGTCATCGGGGTTCGCGGACCGTTCGGCACCCGGTGGGGCCTCGACGAGGCGGCGGGCCGCGACCTCGTGATTGTCGCCGGCGGAGTGGGACTGGCGCCGTTGCGCCCGGTGGTGGCGGGTGCGCTGGCCCGTCGGGACCGCTACGGCAAAGTGGTTCTGATCGCGGGCGCGAGGTCGCGCAAGGACTTCCTGTACGTCGACGAACTCGCCGGGTGGCAGCGCGACCGGTCAATCGAGGTGCACACCACCGTCGACGTCCCGGTGGCGGGCTGGCGCGGCGAGGTGGGCATGGTCACCGGGCCGCTGCGCCGGCTCACGTTGACGGCGGAACGCACCACCGCTTTTCTGTGCGGCCCCGAGCCGATGATGCGGTTCAGTGCGGAAGCGCTGCTGGCAAAGGGTCTGAGCGTCAACGACATTCGTGTGTCGTTGGAGCGCAACATGCAGTGCGGGATCGCTTGGTGCGGCCACTGCCAGCTCGGGCCACTGCTGCTCTGCCGAGACGGTCCCGTGGTGGACTACGAGGTCGCCTATCCGCTGCTTGTGGTGAAGGAGTTGTGATGGCGGAGATGAGCCACTCGGGCGAAGAGCAGAAGGTGAAGCCCACCCTGGCGGTGTGGAAGTTCGCGTCGTGCGACGGCTGCCAGCTGACTTTGCTCGACTGCGAGGACGAGCTGCTGACGATCGCCGAGCAGATCGAGATCGCGATGTTCGCCGAGGCGTCGAGCGCGATGGTCGGCGGACCGTACGACGTGTCGTTGGTCGAGGGCTCCGTCACTACTCCGCACGACCAAGAGCGCATTCGCGAAATCCGGGAGCAGTCAAAGGTGCTCGTCGCCATCGGGGCGTGCGCCACAGCGGGCGGCATCCAGGCGCTGCGCAACTTCGCCGACGTCGCCGAATTCGCCAAGGTGGTGTACGCCAGTCCGGAATACATCGACACGCTGGCCACGTCGACACCCGCGTCGGCGCACGTCACCGTCGACTACGAACTGCGCGGGTGCCCCATCGACCGCGGGCAGCTCCTCGACACACTGGCCGCACTGCTGATCGGGCGCAAGCCGAAACTCCCGGCGTCGACGGTGTGCACCGAGTGCAAACGCAGCGGAGTGACGTGTATCGCTGTCGCCGAGGGCATTCCGTGCCTCGGCCCGGTCACCCACGCCGGGTGCGGCGCACTGTGCCCGCGCCACCACCGCGGCTGCTACGGGTGCTTCGGGCCGGCCGCGACACCGAACACGCTGGCGTTGTTTCCGGTGTTGCGCCGCGACGGCCTGTCCGACGACGACGTGGACCGGGTGTATTCGACGTTCAACGTCGCGCAGTTCGCAGCCCAGCGAGGTGAAAAGTGACCATCGACATGACCACCGTAACCCGCACCGTGCGAGTTGGCACGCTGACGCGGGTGGAAGGCGAAGGGGCCCTTAACGTCACGCTGCGCGACCACGCGTTGGAGAGCGTGCAGCTCAACATCTACGAACCGCCGCGGTTCTTCGAGGCGTTCCTGCGGGGCCGCAAGTACACCGAGCCGCCGGACATCACCGCGCGAATCTGCGGCATCTGCCCGGTCGCCTACCAGATCAGCGCCTGCAACGCGATCGAGCAGGCGTGCGGCGTGACGGTGGATCCGGCGCTGGTAGAACTGCGCCGCCTTCTCTACTGCGGCGAGTGGATCCACAGCCACGCCCTGCACATCTACCTGTTGAACGGGCCGGACTTCCTCGGCTACCCCGACGCGATCAGCCTGGCCCGCGACCACCGCGAGGCGGTGGAGCGCGGCTTGGCGCTGAAGAAGGCGGGCAACCGGCTGCAGGAGCTGATCGGTGGGCGCGCGATTCATCCGATCAACGTGCGGCTGGGCGGGTTCTATTCGGTGCCGACACGTGGCCAGTTGGACGCGATGGCCGAGGAGTTGCGCCGGGCCCTCGATCACGCACTGGACACCGTGCGCTGGGTGAGCGAATTCGAGTTCCCTGAGCTGGAATTCGAGCACGAGCTGCTGTCGCTCAGCCAGCCGGGGCGATATCCCATCGAGAACGGCACGATCGTGCGCAGCGGCGGGCCGGGGTTCAGCGCGGCCGAGTTCTGCGACCACGTCGAGGAGTCGCATGTGCCGCACTCCACCTCCCTGCACGCGACCCTCGACGGCCGGCCCCACCTCACCGGCCCGTTGGCGCGCTATTCGCTGAACGCGTCGCTTCTCTCGCCGATCGCGCGGCAGGCTGCCGCCGAGGCAGGGTTGACGCCCGAATGCCGAAACCCGTTCCGCGCCATCGTGGCCCGTTCGGTCGAGGTGGTCTATGCGATCGAGGAGGCGTTGCGGATCATCGACGCCTACGAGCGCCCGGCGCGGCCGTTCGTCGACGTCCCGCCGCGTCACGGCGTCGGCCACGGGGTCAGCGAAGCGCCGCGCGGCCTGCTCTACCACCGATACGAGGTCAGCGACGACGGGCTCATTGCGGCGGCCACCATCGTCCCGCCGACGGCGCAGAACCAGGGGGCGATCGAAGCCGACTTGGCCCGCCTCATCTCAGCGAACCTCGACGTCGCCGACGAGCAGCTGACGGGCCTGTGCGAGAACCTGATTCGCACCTACGACCCCTGCATCTCTTGCGCGACCCATTTCCTGACCTTGACGGTGCGGCGGATGTGACCGCAGACATCGTCGTGATGGGCATCGGAAACAGCTTCCGACGCGACGACGGTGTCGGGCCCGCTGTCGCCGCGGCCGTCAACGCCCGCGCGATCCCCGATGTTTCGGTCCTGATCGATGCCGGCGACCCCGCCGTCGTGCTGGACGCGTGGGCGGGTGTTAGGCTGGCCGTGCTCATCGACGCCGCGGTCGTCACGCCGTCGGTGCCGGGCCGTATCCACCGCTGCACCAAGGACCAACTCGCCGGCTCGCCCGCCGTGAGCTCGCACGGCGTGGACCTCGCCACGCTGCTCGCGCTGGGGGAGGCGCTCGGCCGGATCCCTGACGACGTGGCCGTGTTCGCCGTCGAGGCGGACGAGACCGGCTACGGGGTGGGGTTGACGCCCGACGTGGCCGCCGCCGTACCGCTCGTCGTTGACGCGGTGCTGGCCGAGATCAACGCGGAAACGGAAGGGAGGCAACGCTCATGGGCACCCACTGGCTCGTGATGGACGACGCGAAGGATGCCGCCCGTGCGCCGTACCGCGCCCGGCTGGCCGCGGCGGGCCGGCACCTGCCCGCCACCCGGCTCACCACCGACGAGCTGATGTCGACAACACGGCACCACACACACATCGACCTGGAGCGGCTGACCGGCGTCCACGAGCGGCGCGTCTCGGTCGGCGACGAGGATTCGTACAGCCTGGCCACCACGGCCGCGCGCAATAGCCTGGCCACAGCGAAACTCGACGGCTCGTCGCTTGACGTGGTGATCAACTGCAGCATCACGAAATTCCACGGTGGCATCACCAATTGGCTGGAGCCCACCATGAGCAGCGCCGTCGCGCGTGCGATCGGCGCGCCCAACGCGATGACCTTCGACATTTCGAATGCGTGCGCTGGGATGCTCACCGGCGTAACCGTTCTGAACAACTGGATCCGGCAGGGGGTCGTCGAGCGCGGGCTGGTGGTCAGCGGCGAGTACATCTCCCCGCTGGGCCGCAACGCCGCCCGCCATATCCGCACGATCATGAGCAAGGAACTGGCCTGCCTCACGCTGGGCGACGCGGGCGCGGCGCTGCTGCTGGAACGCGCCGGGGAAGGCCCTGGTGCGATCAGCCTGGCCGGTTTCACCACGATCGCCGATCACAGCAGACTGTGCCTGGCGTGGCCGAAGGGCCGCGACCCGGGCGCCCGAATGTTCACCGATGCCAGGGCAATTCAGCGGGTCGCGATCTCGGACACCCCGCTGCTGCTGCATGAAGTGCTCGATATGGCGGGCATCGCGATCCACGACATCGACCACGTGATCACGCATCAGACGTCGGCCATAGCGATCCGCAAGGGCATGGCCGAGTTGTCGGAGTTGTTCGGTGACCGTCCCCGCCACGACGCGGTGATCACCGTCGACCGCTACGGCAACACGGCGTCGACGACGCACACCGTGGCGCTGGTCGAAGAGCTCGAGGCGGGCCGCATCCTGCCCGGAGAGACGATCGCGCTGATCGCGCTGGCATCGGGTCTGGAGATCGGCGTGATTCTTGTCACCGTGGACGAGGATCTGGTGAACCGCTATGGGCACGATCGTTGACCGGGTGGAGATCGCCCACGCCGGTTGGCGCGGGCGTCACAGCGCGCTGCACTTGGCGGTGGTCGCTGCGAAGTCCTGCCTTCACGCGGCGCAGCGGGAGGCCGACGACGTCGATCTGTTGGTGAACGCCGGCACCTACCGCGACAAGAATCTCGGGGAACCGGCGCTTGCCGCGCTCATCCAGGAAGACATCGGCGCCAATCCCGAAGACCCGCATGAGGGTGCGCACGGCACGTTCTCCTTCGACATCGCCAACGGCACCTGCGGAATCCTCACCGGGTTGCAGATCGTGGACGGCTTCCTGCGCTCGCACACGATCAGCTGCGCGCTTGTCATCGCCAGCGACGCCGACCCCGGCCATGGCATGAGCGAGCACTTCCCGTTTTCGCCGGTGGGTGCGGCGCTGTTGTGCCGCTGGACCGACGGCGACTACGGACTCGGCCGTGTCAGCTGGGTCAACGAGCTCGACGGCGGCGAAAACTTCCGTGCCACCGTGGGTTCCGACGACGCGCGCAACGTGTTGCGTTTCCACGAGTCGCCCGCCTTCGACGAGCGGCTGGCCACTGCGGCGGCGCACGCGGTGCGCGACTGCCTTCAGTCCGAGGGACTCACGCTCTCCGACGTCGGCGCCGTCGTCGCCGCCCCGGCGCGGCAGGGTTACCGCGCCGCCCTGGCTCGGCAACTCGATGTGTCATCTGAGCGGGTCATCGTCGGCGACGACGAACGCACCAACACCGCAGCGCTGGCGGCCGCTATGCAGCGCGCGATGAAGGATGGGCCGATCGACGTGCTGCTGGTCGCCGCTGGTGCCGGAATCACGGCGGGCGCGGCACTGTATCGCGAACCGCCGGTCTAGCGCCGAGAGCGACGTTTTGCAGGCCCGTTCTCGCACTTCTTCTGCAAGACGTCGCTCTCGTGAACTTGTCGGCGGCACAGGCCAAGATGCCGGCATGGGGGAGGTCGTTCGAGGCGGTGAGGCCGTCGCGACAGGAAAGCTCACACGGCACGAGCTGCAGCGGTGGTATCAGCCGATCTTTCGGGGCGTCTACGTACCGAAGCACACGATGCCGACTCTTCGAGACCGCATCGTGGGTGCCTGGTTGTCGTCGGGAAGGCAGGCGGTCATCGCAGGAGTAGCTGCGTCGGCCTTACATGGCGCAGAGTGGGTCGACGCCGATGTTGCTATCGAATTGATCACGCGAATCAGACCCCAGCGCGGGCTCATTGTCCGTAAGGGGACACTCGCCGAAGATGAGTGGACGTACATCGGCCGGCTTCCCGTCACCACGCCGGCCCGCACCGCGTTCGACCTGGGTAGGCACTTGCCGCGCGGGCAAGCCCTGGCGCGGCTCGACGCGCTGATGCGCGCGACGCCGTTCTCCATCGAAGACGTCCTGCTGCTGGCCAAGCGCTACCCGGGCGCGCGCGGCGTGCGCCGATTGCGCGAATTACTACCGCTTGTCGACGGCGGCGCGATGTCACCCCAAGAGACGCGGCTGCGGCTACTGTTCATCGACGCCGGCTTCCCGAAGCCCACCACGCAGATTCCTGTCGTCGACGAACGAGGCCGCCACGTACGCACACTCGATATGGGGTGGGAGGAGTTCATGGTCGCCGCCGAATACGACGGGGATCAGCATCAGATCAATCGCGCGCAGTACGTGAAGGATCTCCAACTGCTGCCAAAGCTCGAACGCCTGCGCTGGATCGTCGTGCGCGTCATCAAAGAAGACTACGAAGACGCCATCCTCGACCGCGCCTACCAGGCCATGGTCTCCCGCGGCTGGGCCGGACGGTTACGTCGAAAGCGACGTCTTGCAGGCCCCTTCTCGCACGTCTTCTGCAAAACGTCGCTCTCGGCGGAATGGCTTGCGTGCGTTAGACGATGTCCTCCGGCTCGGGGGACGTCTCAAAGATCCGCTCGGCGTCGCTGCGATGGCACGGCGCTGTGCCGGGCGTCATGAGCATCGCCGATCCGGTGGCGATGCCGAAGCGCACCGACTTGCCCATCGACCATCCCCGGGTGAGGCCTACCGTGATCGCCGCCACCATCGCGTCACCGGCGCCGACCCCGCTGAAGACCTTCACGGGCACCGGCGAAAACCGTTGACTGCCATGCGGAGTGGCGAGCAGCGCGCCTTTGGAGCCCAGCGACACCACCACGGTCTGCGTGATCCCGGCGTCGATGAGTTCGTGGGCGGCGGCCAGTTGGTCGGCCTCGCTGACCAGATCACGGCCCATGCGCTCGCGTAGTTCCCGGACGCTGGGTTTGAGCAGGAACACCCCGGACGTGATGTGGCGCAAGCCGCCGCCGGAGCTGTCGAGGACCAGCAGCACGCCGAGCTCACGGCACATGTCGGCCACCCGCTGGTAGAAGTCGGCCGGAACGCCCGGGGGAAGGCTGCCGCTGGCCACCACGAACTCCGCGGACCGTGCCGCGTCGCGCAGCTCGTCGAGACATCGTGCTTGTTCGACGAAGGACAAGCGAGGGCCGGGAAGCACGAACCGGTACTGCTGACCGCTGCATTGCTCGTCGATCGTGAAGCTCTCCCGGGTGGACTCGGTGATGTCGACGCGGCGATACGGAACGTCGGCCTCCGCGACCAGCTGTGTGACCAGGTCACCGGTGTGTCCGCCCGCGGGGAACACCGCCGACACCGACCCGCCGAGCACACGAGCGATCCGCGCGACGTTGATACCGCCACCGCCGGCGTCGTAACGCACACCGCGGCAACGGATCTTGTCCGTCGGGCCGACACGGTCCGCGCTTGTCGTGACGTCGAGCGCCGGGTTCATGGTGAGCGTGATGATCGTTGTTCCGTACTGGATGTGCTCGCCTGGGGATCCCATGAGTCGGTGGCTCTCCTTCTCTCGGCGTGAACCCGCGGCGCTACAGGCCCGTCGGGTACGTCTCCGGCGTCTCACCTTCGACCCACAGGCTGGTCACCTCGAGCGGCTCGAGCGCGGACGTGCGGTCGATGTGAATGATCGCGTCGAACTGATCGGCGGGCCGGTTGTGGAAGTAGTGACTCTGCCGCTCGGTGGCGGGCAGGTAGATGACCCCGATCGCCCGGCCCAACCGGACCACCGACAGCGGCTCGGCGGCGGCGCTGGACAGCATCGGCGACACCAAGAAGGACGGATTGGCCGTCTCATGGAACAGCTCCTCGACGCTGCCGTTCAACGCCGTCCGGACGACCTTGCGCTCGGCGGGCCCGCCCCAGTCGCTGGCTGCGGTGACCGCGCCGCTGTAGGTGGTGAACCCGATCAACCGCGTGTCACCGCCGAACTTCTCGCGGGCGAGTTGGCCCAGAGTGAGCTGACCGTCGGCCCCCATCTCGGTAGCGCGTGCGTCGCCGACGTGAGAGTTGTGCGCCCACACCACGATTCGGGCCGGCTTGCCGTCCGGATGCCGGTCGAGGTGGGTGAGCAGAGCATCCAGCGTTTGCGCCATGTGGGTGTCGCGCAGATTCCACGACGTGACCCGTCCGCTGAACATCGAGCGGTAGTAGACCTCGGCGTCGCGGACCGTGACGGCGTTCTGCTGCGCGTAGAACAGCTCGTCATCGGCCAGCAGGCCATCGCGGCGGGCGTAGGCGAGTGCGTTGCGCTGCATCTCGACCAACTGCTCGATCGCCTGCTTCTCACACGACAAGCCGGCGCCGAACGCCGCCGCGAAACCGTAGGCCTGACCGTCGTCGGCTGACGCGTGGTCGAAGCACGCGTATCGCTTCCGCGCGCGCTCTGCCGCCACGGGGTCGACGTTGTCCAGGTAGGCGATCACCTCCTGCATCGACCGGTGCAGGCTGTAGAGGTCCAAACCGTAGAAGCCGCACTGCCGTTCTGCACCGCGCCCTTCGTTGTACCGGCGCAGCCAGCCGACGAAGTCGCGGACCACCGTGTTGCGCCACATCCACGCCGGGAAGCGCTCGAATCCGCGCAGCGCCTCCTCTGGGGTGGTGTCGTCACCCAACCCCCGCACGTACCGGTTGACCCGGTAGGCGTCCGGCCAGTCGGCCTCCGCCGTGACGGCGCAGAACCCCTTCTGCTCGATCAGCCACTTGGTGATCGCTGCGCGGGCTTCGTAGAACTCGTGCGTGCCGTGCGAGCTCTCGCCGATCAGCACGATGCGGGCGTCGCCGATCAGTTCCTCCAACGCCTCCGTGGGCGGCACCCCGCCTGGGGCGTCCACGGCGACGTGGGCGATCACTTGGGCTGGCGTCTCTGCGGCCTTCACGGCAGGTCTTGCCACCCCGGTGGTCGGCGTGGCCAGTAGCTCGCAAACCTCCTCGTCGCTGGTCTGACTGAAATTCCAGAACGACTCGCCGACAGCGAGAAACGGCGTCGGCATACTCGCGCACACGACGTCGTCGACCAGGCCGGCGAACTCCCGAACGGTCGACTCCGGCGCGGCGGGCACCGCGATGACGATCTCCGCCGGGTGGGCTTCGCGCAGTGCCTGCACCGCCGCGAACATGCTGGCGCCGGTGGCCAGCCCGTCGTCGACGAGGATGACGGTCTTCCCGGTCACGTCGACCGGGTGGCGGCCACCGCGGTACGCGGTTTCTCGCCGGATCAGTTCCCGCCCTTCACGTTCGGCCACGTCACGCAACTGCTGGGGGGTGATCCCGAGTCCCCGAACTACATCGTCGTTGATGACGACGCGCCCGTCGCTGGCCAGCGCCCCGACCGCGAATTCCTCGTGGCCCGGAGCGCCGAGCTTGCGAACCACGAACGCGTCCAACGGTGCGCCGAGTGCCGCCGCCACTTCCCATGCCACCGGAATTCCGCCGCGGGGCAGACCGAGAACGACGACGTCGTCCTTGCCGCGGTACGCCGTTAGCAGCTGTGCGAGAATCCGCCCGGCCTCACGGCGGTCGCGGAACACCCGCCGTGGGGCGGACGGCGCTGATCGCGTCGTTCGAGTCATTGCTGGCTCCCTTTCAGTGCAGGTTCGTCACCGGCTCGTGGGTCACCGCCTGGATGTCGGACGCCGTCACGACAAGCAGTTGATGTCCGAGGTCCGACAGGGCCCGCGCCGTCGCGAGTTCGTCGCCGATCTCGGCCACGTTGTAGTCGGCCGGATTCCGGCGGGCCACTCCTATCCCGACGTAGTCCCTGCCCCGCCATTCCAGCCGGGCCTTGGCTCGGGTCTTGTTCTCGTGTTCGTCGATCTCGACCTGGACCGTCCACGACTTGACCTGATCGCCGCTATGACTCATGGCGCCTCACTTCGACGACTCGATCTCGATCTTCTTCTCGGTCTTCTTGGGTTCGGATACCCCGACCGACACCGTCAGGATGCCCTTGTCGTAGGTCGCCTTGATGTCGTCTTCGTCGGCTCCCTGAGGCAGCGTGACCGTGCGCTCGAACGATCCGTACGAGAACTCCGAGCGGCCGCCGCTTTCGCTTTTCTCCGTCCGCTCGGCTTTGATCGTGAGCCGTCCGTCGTGCACCGTGATGTCGACGTCCTTGGCCGGGTCGACGCCGGGAATCTCGGCGCGCACCTCATAGCGGCCGTCTTTGGTCATCTCGTCTTCCAGCCGCATCAGGCGGGCGTCGAAAACCGGACGGACGTTGGCAAACGACGGAAACCCCGCGAACAGGTCGGCGAGCTCCGGGAAGAGCGAACGCTGCTGACGCCTTTCGAGGTTGCTCATTGACTCCTCCTTCGGTCGAACTAGTGGCACCATGATCCGACCACTCGGCCGGGCCCGGCGGTAGGGTCTCAAGTCCCTGTTTACCGAGCTTTGGTCTAGCCGCGGCCGGCCACGAGATGCGTGACGAACCAGTCTCGCGCCAGTTCCGCGACTTTTTCGAGGGTGCCGGGTTCCTCGAACAGGTGGGTGGCGCCGGGGACGACCGCGAGTCGGCACTCTACCGGAATCGCTTGCTGTGCTTGCCGATTCATCTCGAGGACGGTTTCGTCGCGTCCGCCGACGATCAACAGAGTCGGCGCATCGACGCGGGCCAGCCACTCGCCGGCCAGATCGGGCCTGCCGCCGCGCGACACCACCGCCCCGACGCTGACCCGCGGATCGGCGGCCGCGCGCAGCGCCGCGCCGGCGCCCGTGCTGGCCCCGAAGAAGCCCACCGGCAACGAGGCGGTGTCGGCCTGGGTGGCAAGCCATTCGGTGACGTCGACCAACCGGCGCGCCAGCAGTTCGATGTTGAACACATTGGCGCGGTCGGTTTCTTCAGCCGGCGTCAGAAGGTCGAACAACAACGTGCCGAACCCAGCCGCGTTCAGCACGTCGGCGACGAAGATGTTGCGCGGGCTGAACCTGCTGCTTCCGCTGCCGTGCGCGAACACGACGAGCCCTTTCGGGTTGACCGGGATCGTCAGGTGACCGGCCACCGAGACCGGCCCCGCCGCGATCTCGACTTCCTCGTCACGCAGTGGCGGTGTCCACTTCGCGCGGCCTGAATCGGTAACCATGCAAGCCTCCCGATTGTCTGGGGCGCAGCCTATATCGGGGCCGGCGTTTGTTTAAGTGACCAATGACTCCTGACCGACGGCGGTCCGGCCCCTAATGTCATCGACAGAGTGCTCATCAGAAGGAGCCGCGAAATGACCGGGCCCGTCACGCATCAGGGAATCCTCGTCGGAGTCGACGGATCCGCACCTTCGAACGCCGCAGTGCGATGGGCAGCCCAAGAAGCCGCCACGCGCAATCTGCCGCTGACCCTGGTCCACGCGCGAAAGACGCCGACGGCCGGGACAACAGAGATGGCATGGCCCGCGGTGCCTCTCCCCGAAAGGCTGACGCGGTGGCAGGAAGAGGAAGCCCAGCAGGTACTCGCCGACTCGGTCCAAGTCGCCGAAGGCGAACTCACGAGCTCGAGGCTCAACACCAAAGTGATCTTCTCGGCACCAATCCCGACGCTCATCGACCTGTCCAAGGACGCCGCCATGGTCGTCGTGGGCTGTCGGGGGCAGGGCGCCCTGGCCCGGACGCTGTTGGGATCGGTCAGCACCGCCCTGGTCCACCACGCGCACTGCCCGGTTGCGGTGATCCACTACGCGGTTCCGGCGCGGTCGGAGTGGCCGGTGCTGGTGGGCATCGACGGTTCGCCGGCATCGGAGCTCGCCACAGCCATCGCGTTCGACGAGGCGTCATGGCGTGGTGCGAATTTGGTGGCCCTGCACGCGTGGAACGACGCGGACGCGTACGCCGTGCCGAGCCTGGAGTGGTCAGCTTTGGAAGTGGCCGCCGACAAGACCTTAGCCGAGCGGCTGGCCGGCTGGGAGGAACGCTACCCCGACGTCGCGGTCCGGCGCGTGGTCGTATGGGAGCACCCGGCGCGTCATCTGATCGAGCGCTCCGAGGTGTCCCAACTGGTGGTCGTGGGTAGTCACGGACGAGGCGGCTTCGCCGGAATGCTGCTGGGCTCGGTCAGCACGGCGGTGGTCCACAACGCCCACACCCCGGTGATCGTCGCTCGGCAGAACTAACCTTCCGACGACGCGTACCGCAGTAGGGCGGCGACACCGTCGAGGCTGTCGACCCGAACCAACGAAGCGCCGACGGCAATCGCGGCGAACGGTAGCGCCTCGTCCGCCCGCGCAACCCGAACCGCTGCTTGACCCCACTCAGACAGCACGTCGGCACTTGGCGCCACTGCGGCGCGGTCCTCACCGGTGACCACCGTCGCGTCGGCGAGTTCGCCGACGATCAGCGTGTCGACGTCGCCCGCCCGCAGCGCCGCGCAAACGGGCCCCAGGCCCTCGGCGGCGAGACCGGATCCGCGGCCGCGTTCGGCCTGGAACCGCTCCATGACGTCTGCGGTCTCGGCACGTCGGCGCCGGTCGAACTCGGCGTCGACGAGGCCGCCGATCGCGTTGTCGTCGATATCGCGGCTGTGCACACCGGCATTCACCTGATGCACCAGTTGCGCGACCCGTGCGGGCAACGCCGACACCACGTCGGTGCGGGAGCGGACCTCACCGGATACGAACACCACCTCGGGGCTGGTGTCGCGCACCAGGTCGGTGAGGTTCTCGGCGACCGCGCGGACGTTCTTGCGGATGGCTTCCTCGACCCGCGGTTGGGGGTGGGCGAACTCGCCCTCCGCCGCGGGGGACTTGTGCACCGGGTAGCCGCCGCCGTCGACAGTGTGCTTTCGGACGACGTCACCTTGATGCAGGATGACGTCTGCGCCGGCATGGTCGACCGCGGCCACGATGTATGTGGGGCGCCACGAGCCGAATTCCACCAGCGGCAGGAGGTACGGATAGTCGGAGATCCGCAGCGTGGTCACCGGCGGGGGTTCCGTGAGTTGCTCGTTGACGAACGTCTCTTCTGCGGTCGCGATGATGCCCCGGCCGCGTCGCCCGACGGCGGGCCGACGGTGCAGTACCGCGTCTTCGAGTCGGGAGATCACGGCCTGGTCCGCACCCGCATCCTCGAGATGCTTGTAGAGATCGCGCCATCTCGCGTTGAGCTGCGCCAACGCGTCGGCGGTATCGTGCGAGTCGTCGAAGTACACCGATACGAACGGGCCTCGCGCAGTCAGCAACGGGTGGAAACGGTCTGATCGCATCATCACACCCATTCGCCGCGGACCACGATCACCGGAACTGCCGCGGCTTGCGCTACCGCCGAGCTCACCGAACCGAGCAGCATGCTGCGGAATCCGCCCCGGCCGCGGCTGCCCACGACGACCAGCTGGGCGTGCTCGGACTCACGAATCAGCCAGCGCGCAGGCTGATCGCAGACCAGGCGCCGCTGCACCGCGACGTCGGGATACTGCTCGTGCCAGCCGGCCAGCCGTTCGCCCAGGACCTCGTGTCCCTCGCTCTCATACTCCCGCCAGTCCATGCCGAGCATCGGGAAGACTGCCACGTCGCTCCACGCGTGCAGCACGTTGAGGCCGACGCCGCGACGCGATGCTTCGTCGAAGGCCAGCGCGGTGGCGGCTTCCGAGGCGGGCGATCCGTCGATGCCCAGCAGAATCGGGGCGTCGGGGGAGGGCTGTCGGCCGGCGCGGATCACCGCGACCGGACAGCGCGCGTGGTGCAGCAGTCCGGCGCTGACCGAGCCCAGCAGCATCCGGCCCAGCGCCCCCGTGCCCTGGCTTCCGACGACGATCATCTGCTTGTCCTCGGATGCCTCGACGAGTGCCGGCACGATGGCCGACCGCAGAACGCCGGTGTGAACGTCGGGTAGCTCCGACTGGGCGGCACAGGATTGAACGGTCTTGACCGCCTGGTCGAGCACCTGCCCAGCGTTGTCCTCCTGCCATTCGGTGATGCTGGCTTGCACCGGCCCGATGGGCCAGGCAGTGACCATGGGCTCCAGAGCATGGACCAGAGTCAAGGGTGCCCGGCGCATCACCGCCTCGGTGGTGGCCCAGCGGATCGCGGCGTCGGACTCCGCGGAGCCGTCGACACCAACCAAAATGCCGGTCCTGCTTGTGGATTGGGCCATCTCACTCTCCTCAATCCGCGAGTTCGATCTTCAAATAACGGTCGATCCCGAAGCGGGCAAACGCGCGTCGCCGCCTGGGGTACAACTGGGTGGCGGCCGCCTCCGCGTCGATGACGACCGGGTGGACAACCTGGTAGGTCTGGCCACCCGCCTGGATGGTTGCACGGTCGGCGGCCAGCACGTCGCGAAGCCAGTCGACGCCGGTTCCGTACGGCAGCGGCACGATGAACCCACCGGCCACCCGGTCGGCAACCACCGGCGTGGCGTATTCCTTACCGGTGCGACGGCCGGTATGCCGAATCACACCGGCGTACCAGTGTTTTCGCCCCGCCATGCGCATCATGACCGGGTTGAGTGCGTGCTTGTTGAAAATGCGCACCGCATCGCGAGCCCAGGTCATCGGCTCTCATGCCTGATCGATGACTGCACCGAC
>DASWBF010000268.1:0-11813 GCA_036390735.1 Mycobacterium sp.
CGGGTGCTGTTCTTGGAGGCCTCCGACGACGTCCTCGTCCGACGCTACGAGCATGTGCGGCGAAGCCATCCGCTGCAGGGCGACCAGACACTGGCCGAAGGAATCGCGGCCGAGCGCAGGATGCTGGCGCCGCTGCGCGAAGGCGCCGATCTGATCATCGACACCTCGACGCTGCCGGTGCGGGGGCTGCGCGAAAGCATCGAGCGGGCGTTCGGCGGTGAGGCCGTCGCACACACCAGCGTCACGGTCGAATCTTTCGGGTTCAAATACGGGCTTCCGATGGACGCCGACATGGTGATGGACGTACGGTTCCTGCCGAACCCGCACTGGGTCGACGAACTACGACCTCAGACCGGCCAGTCGCCGGCGGTGCGTGACTACGTGTTGTCCCAACCCGGTGCCGAAGAATTCCTCGACACCTACGATCGACTGCTATCCCTCGTTGTCGAGGGCTATCGACGGGAGGGGAAGCGCTACATGACCGTCGCCATCGGCTGCACCGGGGGCAAACACCGCAGTGTCGCGATGGCTGAGGCGTTGGCCGGTCGGCTGCAACCGAACGACAAGCTGTCGGTGCGCGTACTGCACCGGGACTTGGGCCGCGAATGAGCTACCGTATCGTCGCCCTCGGCGGTGGCCATGGGCTGTATGCCACGTTGTCCGCCGCGCGGCGGCTCACCCCGCATGTCACCGCGGTGGTCACGGTCGCCGATGACGGGGGTTCCTCGGGGCGGCTGCGCAACGAGCTCGACGTCGTGCCGCCGGGCGATCTGCGAATGGCGTTGGCGGCGTTGGCTTCTGACAGCGGGTACGGGCGGCTGTGGGCCACCATCCTCCAGCACCGATTCGGCGGAAGCGGTGCGCTGGCCGGCCACCCGATCGGCAATTTGTTGCTCGCCGGGCTCAACGAGGTGCTCGCCGACCCCGTGGCCGCACTGGACGAGCTCGGCCGGATTCTCGGCGTCAAGGGCCGCGTGCTGCCGATGTGCCCGATCGCGTTGCAGATCGAAGCCGACGTCGCCGGGCTCGAGTCCGACTCGAGGATGAGCCGCGTGATTCGCGGGCAGGTGGCGATCGCGACGACGCCCGGTAAGGTGCGACGGGTCCGGCTGATCCCGGGCGATCCGCCGGCCACGCGTCAGGCCGTAGACGCGATCTTGGACGCGGATCTAGTTGTTTTGGGCCCGGGTTCGTGGTTCACAAGCGTGATACCCCACGTCCTGGTTCCGGGTCTGGCCACAGCGCTGCAGGCGACGTCCGCGCGCCGTGCGCTGGTGTTCAACCTGGTCGCCGAGCCGGGGGAGACCGCCGGCTTCTCCGCGGAGCGCCATCTGCACGTGCTGTCGCAGCATGCCCCCGGTTTCCGGGTGGACGAGATCGTCGTCGACGCCGAGCGCGTGCCCAGTGACCGCGAGCGACAGCAATTGATCCGCACCGCGAGCCTGCTTGAGGCGGAAGTGAGGTTTGCTGACGTGGCACGGCCTGGTACATCTCTACATGACCCGGCGAAGTTGGCCGCGGTCTTGGACAGCGTGCGAGTCCGCCCAGCGACGCTGCCGAGCGCGCCACCGGTGCCGACCCGCGCGGTCGCGCCAGTGGAGGGATCGAGTGTGAATGCACCGGGAGGTGACGACCCGTGGCGATGACCGCCGAGGTCAAGGATGAGTTGAGCAGGTTGATCGTCAACTCGGTTAGCGCCCGCAAGGCGGAAGTGTCGGCGCTGCTGCGCTTCGCCGGCGGACTGCACATTGTGGCCGGTCGCGTCATCGTCGAGGCCGAGGTGGACCTCGGAATCATTGCCCGGCGGCTGCGGAAGGACATCTTCGACCTGTACGGCTACAACGCCGTCGTGCATGTGTTGTCCGCCAGCGGAATTCGCAAACAAACCCGTTATGTGGTGCGAGTGGCCAAGGACGGCGAGGCGCTGGCGCGGCAGACCGGGCTGCTGGATCTGCGCGGCAGGCCCGTGCGCGGGCTGCCGGCCCACGTCGTCGGCGGCAGCGTGGGCGACGCGGAGGCGGCCTGGCGTGGCGCGTTCCTGGCGCATGGGTCGTTGACCGAACCGGGGCGATCGTCGGCACTGGAGGTGAGCTGTCCGGGACCGGAGGCGGCGCTGGCACTGGTCGGGGCGGCGAGGCGACTGGGCGTCAGCGCCAAGGCGCGCGAGGTGCGCGGGGCCGACCGTGTCGTGGTCCGCGACGGCGACGCGATCGGCGTGCTGCTGACCCGAATGGGGGCACAGGACACCCGGTTGACGTGGGAGGAGCGGCGGATGCGCCGCGAGGTCCGCGCGACGGCCAACCGGCTGGCGAACTTCGACGACGCGAACTTGCGACGCTCGGCGCGGGCAGCGGTGGCGGCGGCGGCACGCGTCGAGCGGGCGCTGCAGATCATCGGCGACACGGTGCCCGATCACCTGGCCGCGGCGGGCAAGCTGCGCGTCGAGCATCGCCAGGCGTCGCTGGAGGAGCTGGGCCGGATGGCCGATCCGCCAATGACGAAAGATGCTGTGGCAGGCCGGATTAGGCGGCTGCTGTCGATGGCCGACCGGAAGGCGAAGCAGGAGGGCATCCCCGACACGGAGTCGGCGGTGACCCCGGACCTACTCGAGGACGCGTAGTGAAGCAATACCGCCGTGGCGACCTGACTTTCGACTACATCGATGATGGGCCCGCCGACGGGCCGGTCGTCGTGTTGTTGCACGGCTTTCCTCAGCTCAACACGAGCTGGAACGCGGTCATCGACCGGTTGACGGCACGAGGGTACCGATGCATCGCGCCGAACCAGCGTGGCTATTCACCGGGCGCCCGCCCGAAGCGGCGCCGCGACTACCGCGCTCAGGAACTCGTCGAGGACGTCCGCACGCTGCTCGACGCGGTCGGTGCTGAGCGGGTGCACCTGGTCGGACACGACTGGGGCGCCGCGGTCGCGTGGGGAGCAGCCGACGAACTCAGCGACCGCGTCGCGACGCTGACGTCGTTCTCGGTGCCTCATCCGGCCGCGTTCACCAAGGCGCTCGTGACGAGCCGGCAAGGTCTCGCGTCCTGGTACATGTACTTCTTCCAGCTGCCGTGGCTTCCGGAGCGGCTGTTGCTCGGGGCGGATGGCAAGGGCGTCCGGGCGATCAAGTCCCTGCAGTCCGGCGGCCAGACGCATTCAGCCGCCGAGCGCGATGTCAAGGCGATGGCCGAGCCGGGTGCGCTGACCGCCGCCCTCAATTGGTATCGCGCAATGTTCTTGAGCAACCCGCGCCGTGGGGTCGGAAAGATTTCCGTGCCGACGATGTACGTCTGGAGCGACGGGGACACCGCGCTGACCGACAAACCGGCACGCGATACCGCCGCGTACGTCAGCGGGGAATACCGGTTCGAGATCCTGCACGGCGTCTCGCACTGGATTCCGGACGAAGTACCCGATAAGGCAGCCGACCTACTGCTGGAGTGGTTCGACGCCCACCCGATCTAGAACGGCGGTTCGTCGGGTAGGGGCGGCGGTTTGGGCGGTGGCTGCCAGTCCGGCGGCAGCTCTTCGGGTTCAATCGGGTCATTGACCCATCGGCAGAACGGGCTGGTGCTAGATTTACCTTTGAAGAGAAATAACATGCGCCGCATGTGATTTCGGAACTTGCGCGCTTCGATTTCGTCTTTTCGGGCTCGCCCGACGCGGCGGTGCTCTTCGTTGAGGGGCCGTTGGGTGCGGTTTTGCTTGCGCGCGTGGGCAATTCGTGTCGCCCGGGCCCGACTGTGGTTGCGCCGCTGCCGTTTCGGGGCGGCGCAGGGAGGACCGGTGAAACCCGGAAGCAGATCCGCTGCGCCGGGTGTGGTGCGATAGAACTTACCGGTGGGCGACGTCCAGATCACGGTCCGTCTGGAATTATTCTGGGATACAGGTTGACCGTGAGCTTCCACGATCGCGGCGGGTGATCGGTATGGGCGCCGAACTTACGCCGGCAATGGCCACTGCCGAGCAGCCGCGCCAACCACTCGAACCGCTCCCCGGACCCAGTACGTGCCTCACAAACCCGGCACTTACAAATCGTTCTCGTGTTTTCGCTACCGAGGTCGGTCGGTACGCATGCCGCTCCCGTCCCTATCTCGACTTTGCGAGCCATCCTCGATCCCGAGGATTCGTTCTGTGAGGCGAAGAAGGCCACCCTGCCTCGGCAGGGTGGCCTTCTTGTTTTGTCGAGTCGTCTACTACGTGAACGGAGTGAACACGTCATTCCACCAGACGCCCCAGGCCCCGACATCGGGGTCCCACAAGACTGGTAACGGCTCCGTGACGCCAGGAATCGGCGGGAGCCACGTCGCGGGCAAGCCATAAAGCCAAGGTTCTCCCCAATGCCCCGGCGGGACTCCAGTGAGTCCGGGAACTACCGGGTTTCCTTGCATCACCTGTCCGGGCGGGCCGAACGGGTTGTGCCCGGGCGGATCTCCCGGAACCCAATCCGCCGGAGCCACCGGAATCACCGGAATCGGCGGTATCGGAGGCCCCGGATGCGGTTTCGCCTGCGCTGAACCTGCGCCGAATCCAAGGGCGGCAGCGCCCAGCGCGCCGGCGATGGTGGCGCCCGCAGCAAATTTCTTCAGATTCATAGTGGACTCCTTGTCCAGCGATCTTGCGCTGCCCTCGGTGGCTGCGCCAGCGTCGACTCGTTGTTCATGCAGATTTCTTAATGTAGCCCCACCGCCCTTGCTGACCCGGCTTCGGCAATGACCCCCCGATGATCCCTGGATACCCCACCGCGAACAGGCCTAAAACCTCTTCGTTCGGCCGAAATCCAGACGAGCTCGCCTTCGACGCACCAGTGGTAGTCGTCGCGCCGCCAGCGTTGGGTGTGCCCGGTCGCAACCAAAATCCTCATGCTCCCACCTCACAAGTCCTACGAGCCGACGTTAAAAGCGACCCACTGACATCTCGGGCGACGCGAGTGGGTGCAGCCGACAACACAGCACTAGGCTGGCCTCAAGAGAGCAGACCAAGGCAGACGAGGAGAAACCAGTGACGATCCGGATTGGCATCAACGGCTTCGGTCGAATCGGACGTAACTTGTACCGGGCGCTCGAGGCGCAGAAGGCCGAGGGCAAGAGCACCGACCTCGAGATCGTGGCGGTCAACGACCTCACCGACAACGCCACCCTGGCGCACCTGCTGAAGTTCGACTCGATCCTGGGGCGGTTGCCGCAGGACGTCAGCCTCGAGGGCGACGACACGATCGTGGTCGGCAGCAACAAGATCAAGGCCCTGGAAATCAAAGACGGCCCGGCCGCGATGCCGTGGGGCGATCTCGGTGTCGACGTGGTCATCGAGTCCACCGGTCGATACACCGAGGCCGCCAAGGCCAAGGGCCACCTCGAGGCGGGCGCCAAGAAGGTCATCATTTCCGCCCCGGCCAAGGGCGAAGACCTGACCGTCGTGCTCGGCGTCAACGACGACCAGTACGACGGCAGCCAGAACATCATCAGCAACGCCTCCTGCACCACCAACTGCCTTGCGCCAGTGACCAAAGTGCTCAACGACGAGTTCGGCATCGTCACAGGCCTGATGACCACGGTCCACGCGTACACCCAGGACCAGAATCTGCAGGACGGTCCGCACAAAGACCTGCGCCGCGCCCGCGCCGCCGCGCTGAATATCGTGCCGACGTCGACCGGCGCCGCGAAGGCCATCGGCCTGGTGATGCCGGAGCTGAAAGGCAAGCTCGACGGCTACGCGCTGCGGGTGCCGATCCCCACCGGCTCGGCCACCGACTTGACCGTCGAGCTGTCGAAGACGGCCAGCGCCGAAGAGATCAACGCCGCGTTCAAGGCCGCCGCCGAGGGCAGGCTGAAAGGCATCCTGAAGTATTACGACGCGCCGATCGTCTCCAGTGACATCGTCACCGACCCGCACAGCTCGATCTTCGACTCCGGCCTGACCAAGGCGATCGGCAACCAGGCCAAGGTGGTGTCCTGGTACGACAACGAGTGGGGTTACTCGAATCGGCTCATCGACCTCGCCGCATTGGTGGGCAAGTCGCTGTAGACATGGCCGACCTGCCGAATCTCGACGATCTTCTCGCGCAAGGGGTTTCGGGACGCGGAGTGCTCGTGCGCTCGGACCTCAACGTCCCGCTCGACGACGACGGTCACATCACCGACCAGGGTCGCATCGTCGCGTCGGTTCCGACGCTCAGTGCGTTGGCCGACGCCGGCGCCAAGGTCGTGGTCACCGCCCACCTCGGCCGGCCCAAGGGCGCTCCCGATCCGAAGTTCTCGCTCAAGCCCGTCGCCGCCGCCCTCGCCGAAAAGCTCGGCCGCCACGTGCAATTGGCCGGCGACGTCGTCGGGCCCGACGCGCTTGCCCGAGCCGAGGGCTTGACCGACGGTGACGTCCTGCTGCTGGAGAACGTCCGGTTCGACCCGAGGGAAACCAGCAAGGACGACGCCGAACGGCTGGCGCTGGCAAGGCAATTGGCCGAACTGGTAGCACCTGACGGCGCGTTCGTGTCCGACGGGTTCGGTGTCGTGCACCGCAAGCAGGCCTCGGTGTACGACGTCGCGACGTTGCTGCCACACTACGCGGGCAAGCTGGTCGAGGCGGAAGTCAAAGTGCTGCAACAGTTGACCAGTTCCACCGAGCGGCCGTACGCGGTCGTGCTGGGCGGATCCAAGGTGTCCGACAAGCTGGCGGTGATCGAACAACTGGCGCAGAAAGCCGACAGCCTGGTCATCGGTGGCGGGATGTGTTTCACCTTCCTTGCCGCAAACGGGTTTTCGGTGGGCACATCGCTCGTGCAGCCTGAGATGATCGACACCTGCAGGGAAATTCTGGAAACCCACGGCGACGTGATCCACCTGCCGGTGGACATCGTGGTGGCCGACGAGTTCAAGGCCGATTCGCCGTCGGAAACCGTGGTCGCCGACCGGATACCCGACGGCAAAATGGGTTTGGACGTCGGACCGGAGACGGTGAAGAGGTTCACCGCGCTTCTGTCGAACGCGCAGACGATCTTCTGGAACGGCCCGATGGGTGTGTTCGAGTTCCCGGCGTTCGCGGCCGGCACGAAAGGCGTCGCCGAGGCGATCATCGGCGCCACGGGCAAGGGCGCGTTGAGCGTGGTCGGCGGAGGTGATTCGGCCGCCGCGGTGCGCGCGTTGGGCCTGCCCGAGGACGGCTTCTCGCACATTTCGACCGGTGGCGGAGCTTCGCTGGAATACCTTGAGGGCAAGACACTGCCCGGCATTCAAGTGCTGACCACCACCAGCCAAGGAGAGACGTGAGCCGCAAGCCGCTGATCGCTGGCAACTGGAAGATGAACCTCAACCACTTCGAAGCGATCGCGCTGGTGCAGAAGATTGCGTTCTCGCTGCCGGAGAAGTACTACGACAAGGTCGACGTCACCGTGCTCCCGCCGTTCACCGACCTGCGCTCGGTGCAGACGCTGGTCGACGGCGACAAACTGAAGCTCACCTACGGCGGCCAGGACCCCTCGCAGCACGACAGCGGCGCCTACACGGGCGAGATCAGCGGCGCTTTCCTCCACAAGCTCGGCTGCACCTACGTCGTGGTCGGCCATTCCGAGAGGCGGACATATCACGACGAGAGCGACGAGTTGGTCGCCGCGAAGGCGGCCGCGGCGTTCCGGCACGCGCTCATCCCAATCGTCTGCATCGGCGAGCATCTCGACGTGCGCGAGGCCGGCAACCACGTCGAGCACAACATCGAGCAGCTGAGGGGATCCTTGGCGGGCTTGACCAAGGAGCAGATCGGCCAGGCGGTGATCGCCTACGAACCGGTGTGGGCCATCGGCACGGGCCGGGTGGCCAGCTCGACCGACGCTCAAGAGATGTGCAAGGCCATCCGCGACGAGCTGGCCAACCTGGCATCGCAGCAGGTCGCCGACGGCGTGCGGGTCCTTTACGGCGGGTCGGCCAACGCCAAGAACATCGGCGACATCGTGGCCCAGGACGACGTCGACGGCGCCCTGGTCGGCGGTGCGTCGCTGGACGGCGAGCAGTTCGCGACGATGTCGGCGATCGCCGCCGGGGGGCCGCTGCCCGACCTGCCCGGTTAGGGCCGGTAGGGTAGCGCCCATGGAGTTGACCCTGCAGATCCTGCTTGTGGTCACCAGCATCCTTCTGGTGTTGCTGGTGCTGCTGCATCGCGCCAAGGGCGGCGGGCTGTCGACGCTGTTCGGCGGCGGGGTTCAGTCCAGCCTGTCCGGCTCGACGGCGGTCGAGAAGAACCTCGACCGCGTGACGCTGTTCGTGACCGCAATCTGGGTGATCTCGATCGTCGGCGTCGGGCTGATGATCAAGTACAGCTGACGCCTGCACCCGCCAGCCCTCCAGACTTAAACGTCTGCGGCCGTCGTCGGCGCGTCGCCGCAGAGCTTTGGGTGTCGCGGCGCACCGACCGCCGCTTCCGCCATGCGCGGCGCCCCAAGCGCACCGATACTTGGCTCATGGCTGAGGACGCGGCGCTGGAGCCGATCGGCGCCGTCCGGCGCACCCGGGTGGGACGCGAGGCGACCGAGCCGATGCGCGAGGACATCCGGCTGCTCGGCACCATCCTCGGCGACACAGTCCGCGAGCAGAACGGCGAGGAGGTGTTCGACCTCATTGAACGCGCCCGGGTCGAATCGTTTCGGGTGCGGCGCTCGGAGATCGACCGCGCCGAGCTAGCCGGGATGTTCGACGGTATCGACATCCACGAAGCCCTTCCGGTGATCCGGGCGTTCAGCCACTTCGCGCTGCTGGCCAACGTCGCCGAAGACATCCACCGGGAACGGCGCCGCGCAATCCACGTCCAGGCTGGCGAGCCACCCCAGAACAGCAGCCTGGCCGCCACCTACTTGAAGCTCGATGCAGCACAACTGGATTCGGCCACCGTCGCCGACGCGCTCAAAGACGCGCTGGTGTCACCGGTGATCACAGCGCACCCCACCGAGACCCGACGCCGCACCGTCTTCGACACCCAGCACCGGATCACCGAGCTGATGCGGCTGCGGCTGCACGGGTACAGCGAAACTCCCGACGGCCGCGACATCGAAACCGAGTTGCGCCGCCAGATCCTGACGCTCTGGCAGACCGCGCTGATCCGGTTGCAGCGCTTGAAGATTCAAGACGAGATCGAAGTGGGCCTGCGGTACTACCACTCGGCGTTCTTCGAGGTGATGCCCCAAGTCAACGCCGAAGTCCGCCACGCGCTGCAGGCGCTCTGGCCTGACGCGCACCTGTTCGAGCACGCGATTCTGCGGCCTGGGTCGTGGATCGGCGGAGACCGCGACGGCAACCCGAACGTGACCGCCGACGTCGTGCGGCTGGCCACCGGCAGCGCGGCGCACACCGCGTTCGGGCACTACTTCGCCGAGCTGACCGCGCTGGAGGAAGACCTGTCCATGTCGGCGCGACTGGTCAAGGTCACCGACGACCTCGCCGCGCTGGCCGACCGGTGCCACGAACAGGCCCGGTTCGACGAGCCGTACCGGCGCGCGCTGCGGGTCATTCGCGGGCGGCTCACCGCGACCGCACAGGACATCCTGGACCGCCAGCCCCTACTCGAGCTCAACCTGGGTCTTGAGAGGTACAACACACCCGCCGAACTGCTCGCCGAGCTCAACGTCCTCGACGCGTCGCTGCGAAGTCACGGTGGCGAGCTGCTCGCCGGCGACCGGTTGGCGCGGCTGCGAGAGTCGGTGCGAGTCTTCGGGTTCCACCTGTCCGGGCTCGACATGCGGCAGAACTCCGACGTGCACGAGGACGTGGTCGCCGAGTTGTTGGACTGGGCCGGTGTGCATTCGGATTACACGTCGCTCTCGGAACCGGACCGTGTCGAGCTGTTGGCTGCCGAACTGGCCACCCGGCGTCCGCTGACGCGGGAGCACACACAACTCTCTGAGTTGGCCCAGAAGGAACTCGACATCGTCGCCGCCGCAGCGCGGGCGGTCGAGGTGTTCGGCCCGGACGCGGTGCCGATCTTCATCATCTCGATGTGCCGCTCGGTGTCCGACATGCTCGAGGCCGCGGTCCTGCTGAAGGAGGTCGGCCTGCTGGACGCTTCGGGTGACGAGGCGTGCTCGCCGGTGGGCATCGTGCCGCTGTTCGAGACGATCGACGACCTGCAGCGCGGAGCGTCGATTCTCGAAGCGGCGCTGGACCTTCCGGTGTACCGGTCGCTCGTCCGTGCACGCGGCGACAGCCAAGAGGTGATGCTCGGTTACTCGGATTCCAACAAGGACGGCGGCTACCTGTCGGCGAACTGGGCGCTGTACCGCGCCGAACTCGACCTCGTCGAAACCACGCGCAAGGCCGGTATTCGGTTGCGGCTCTTCCACGGTCGCGGCGGAACCGTCGGCCGCGGCGGCGGACCGAGTTACGACGCCATCCTCGCGCAACCGCCGGGCGCGGTGTCCGGGTCGTTGCGGCTCACCGAGCAGGGCGAGGTCATCGCCGCCAAGTACGCCGAGCCGCGCATCGCCCGGCGCAATCTCGAGACGCTGGTGGCGGCCACGTTGGAGTCCACGCTGCTCGACGTGGAGGGACTCGGCGACGACGCCGAACCCGCCTACCAGGTACTTGACGAACTGGCCGCACTGGCACAGCACGCGTACGCCGAATTAGTCCACGAAACACCGGGATTCGTCGACTATTTCACCGGCTCGACCCCGGTCAGCGAGATCGGCGCGCTCAACATCGGCAGCCGCCCGACGTCGCGCAAGCAGACCACGTCGATCTCCGATCTGCGCGCGATCCCCTGGGTGCTGGCGTGGAGCCAGTCACGCGTGATGCTGCCCGGCTGGTACGGAACCGGCAGCGCGGTCGAGCAGTGGATCGCCGACGGGGATGATCGCCTCGAGGTGCTGCAGGATCTCTACCGGCGCTGGCCGTTCTTCTCGACCGTGCTGTCGAACATGGCTCAGGTGCTGGCCAAGTCCGACATGGGGTTGGCGGCGCACTACGCGGAGCTGGTTCCCGACGAGGAGTTGCGCCGTCGGGTGTTCGAGAAGATCGTCGACGAACACGAGCGCACGATCAGGATGCACCAGCTGATCACCGAGCAGGAGGACCTGCTCGCCGACAATCCGGCGCTGGCACGGTCGGTGTTCAACCGCTTCCCGTACCTGGAGCCGCTCAACCACCTGCAGGTGGAGCTGCTGCGCCGATACCGCTCGGGTGACGACGACGAGCTCGTGCAGCGCGGGATCCTGCTGACCATGAACGGACTCGCGTCTGCGCTGCGCAACAGCGGATAGGGTCAAGTCGCTCGGTGGCAAAATCTCGGTGTGCGCGTGTCAGCGAAGGCCGAATACGCCATCCGGGCGATGGTCGAGTTGGCGACGACGGACGGGGCCGCGCTGACGAAGGCGGACGACGTGGCCAAAGCCCAGGGGATCCCGTCCCAGTTCCTGCTGGACATTCTCATGGACCTGCGTCGGGATCGGTTGGTGCGCAGCCGCCGCGGCCCCGGCGGGGGATACGAACTCGCGCGTCCGGCGACCGAGATCAGCGTCGCCGACGTGCTGCGCTGCATCGACGGCCCGCTCATCAGTGTGTCCGGCGGCGGTGTGGGGGAACTGCCGTACGTCGGTCCGACCGCAGCGTTGACGGATGTGTGGACGGCGCTGCGTGAGAGTATGCGCACGGTCCTCGAACAGACCTCGCTGGCCGACATCGCTGCCGACAACCTTCCCGAGCACGTCCGCACGCTTGCCGAGGACTACCGCGACAGCGAAGGATAATTCCCGGCTAATCCAGCCGACAATATGCGTCGCGGTTATCAGACTCGGAAACAGGCCGTTTGCCTAGGGCGTGACCCCCCGTGATGCATCA
>DASWBF010000269.1:0-4476 GCA_036390735.1 Mycobacterium sp.
AAGCAGCAGGTTGTCGATACGTACCCAGTCGTGATCGGAGCCGGTTACCGGCGCCTGGCCAGGCCGAGCGAACCCCTTGACGACGGTGGTGGAGTTTGAGATCACCGTGGGCAACTCTCGAGCAAGCCGATTGGTGTCCTCCAGGAACGCCGCCACCGACGCCGGGTCGAGCACGCCTTTCACGACGGTGTAGCCGAGCTCTTCGATCTCCGCTAGCGCACCTTCGGGTTGCGCGACCACGGCGGTCATGAGGGCAGCAGATCGATGTCGGCGCCACTCCGGTCGCAATCGTCCACATACGTGGCGTCTTCGAAATCCTTCACGATGCTTTTCCTTTCGTTTGTCATCAAACTGGTGTGCCCGCGGTGGGCACATAGCGAATATCGCGGAACATGCGCGCCAGGTCAGTCGGCTGACGGGCTGATGATGCGGATGAATTCGATGTCCGCCGATTGGGGGACGCCCGCTTTTCGCGGGGCGACGACGGTGCTACAGGTCGAGAGTGAGGCGTTCGCCGGTATGGGCGCGCGACACGCAGGTCAGCATCATCCCGGCCGCGCGTTCGGGCTCGGTGAGCAGCGTGTCGCGGTGCTCGACGTCGCCGCTGAGAACCTGCGTTCGGCAGGTGCCGTAGAATCCCTGCTGGCATGAATACGGCGCCGCCACTCCTGCCCGCTGCAGCGCCGACAGCAGCGTATCCTCCGCGCCGACAGCGACGGTCGTGCCGGTGGACGCGATGCACACCGAGAACTCCTCGCCGTCGACGACGGGCGGCGCGGCGAACCGCTCGAAATGCAGTTCGACGTCGTCGCGGCCTGCCAGTCGGGCGCGGACAGCGGTCAGCATCGGCGCTGGCCCGCACGCGTAAACGGCGGTGCCGTCGGGACATTCGCCCAGAAGGTCGTCCGCGGTCAGCAGCCCGTGGACGTCGTCGGTGCGGATCTCGACTGCCTCACCGAACGCTGACACCTCGTCGACGAACGGCAGACTTCCGGCGCTGCGCCCGACGTAGATCATCGACCAGTCGACGCCCAACTGCTGCGCGCGGCGAAGCATCGACAGGATCGGGGTGATTCCGATACCGCCCGCAATGAAACGGAAGCGCTGCGTGGGGGAGCCGTAGCCGGGAATCGACAGCGGGAACGCGTTGCGGGGGCCGCCCGTCGTCACCGTGGCGCCGACCGTGAGCCCGTCGTGCACCTCGATCGAGCCACCGCCGCCATTGGCTACGCGCCGCACCGCAATTCGGTACGAGTCACGACTTTTGGGGTCGCCGCACAGCGAGTACTGCCGGACCCGCCCGCTGGGCAGGTGGATGTCGACGTGCGCGCCCGGGAACCACCGCGGCAACGGCTTTCCGTCCGCGGCAGCCAAAGTCAGCGCCACCACGTCCTCGTCGTGGGCCACTATCCGACGCTGCGCCACCCGAAGCGTGTGCGTGCGGTCGCGCTCCGGCACCGGCGGTGGGCGGCGGACCGAACCGGTGAGTCCCCACACGCCGGACAGGATCGCGTAGCCCAACGCCAGAAGCGGGTCGTGGCGGGACCGGCCCGAGGTGCTCGGCGGTACGTCGCCGACCCTGGCGGAAAGCCTTGACAGCAACGGCATCACAGATGCGCGGCACGCGCGGCCGGTGAACTCGCCAGGTAAGCGACCGCCTGTGCGGTCGACCCCATCTGGTCCGGAGTGAACCCCGGCCGGAGATAGTCAAGGGTGTTGCTGCCGAACATCTTTCGATAGCGGGGCAGGAGGCGGTTCTTCGAGTCGAGGTAGCGCAGCCGCTGCATCTTCAACCACCCGAATTCCACCCCGGGGTCGGTCTTCACGAGATGCCACAGGACGCGCTGGAACATCACGAACATGAACGTCGACGCCATCAGCATGGCGCCGACGCGGTCGAGGTAGCTGTCGCTGAAGTAGGTGGCGACGTCGTGGGCGACGTTGCGGTGCTCGACCTCCTCGGCGCCGTGCCAGCGGAACAGGTCGACGAACGTCGGATGTGCGCCGGCATCGTCCCACTTGTTGTTCAACGAGAAGTCGCCGAGCACCGCGGTGTAGTGCTCGAGCGCGGCGATGAACCACAGCCGGTCGCACAGCTGGTTGCGCCGGCGCCTCGGGTTGGTGGACGCCGACGGGCCGAGGATCTTGGAGAACGCGTATTCGATCTGGTCGACCATTGGCTTGGGATCAAAGCCGCGCGCCTCCATGAACTCGTGCAGCGCCCGTTCGTGGACGTCGGCGTGAATGGCTTCCTGGCCGATGAAGCCGCGCATGTCGTCGACGAGTTTGGGATCCTTGACCAGGGGCAGCGCTTCGTTGTAGGTGGCGACGAACCAGCGTTCCGCCGCGGGCAGCACCACGTTGAGGATCCCGATCATGTCCGAGGCGACCGGGTGGCCCGGGATCCAGTGCAGCGGGATGCCGGAGAAGTCGAAGTGCACTTTTCGCGGCTGGATCTGCACCGGGCCCGGGTCGACTTCATGCTCGAATCGTTGCGGTTGCAGCATGGAGGAAGTCTACGGCCGAACGTCGTCAGGTTTCGTTTGCCCGCGGGCTGTCAATATGTCGGGAATGGCCGGAATCGGCGATGTGCTGGAGTGGGCGCGCCACCAGCTGGTGTCACGCGTCCCGAAGGCGGATCTCGACCAGCGCGATCCCGACTACATCCGTGACCAGCTGCCGGGTTTGTGGTTGCTGGCGTCGGTGTACTTCCGGACCGACGTGCGCGGCCTGGGACCGCATCCCCGCAGAGGATCCGGTGCTGCTGGTGGGCAACCACAGCGGCGGCAACGTGGCACCGGAGCTGGTCGAGTCCTAGCCGGGCACGTACCACTTGCCCAGCTTGGGGGCGTGGCCGCTGCTGACGAACAGCGTTGCGCCCTCTTTGGCGAACGACGGGTAGTCGCCGAGGTCACAGGTCTCGCCCGTGCTGACCTTCGTAATCGTCTGCGTCGCTTCGTCGAATGTGATTGTGCTGTCGTCGTCGAGGTTCAATCGCCACCGGGTCAGTTCACCGCTCATGACGCAGGACGCTACCGCGCCGGAATCCTCTAGTTTTCGCGAAGTCGGTGCGGGGTAGACGTGATCGTCATCAAAGGAGTTCGACGATGCCCAAAACCACGAAGCGCGGATCGGCGAAGAAGAGCGAGCTGCCGAGCACCCTGAAGAAGTCGCCGGCCAAGGCACAGCGGACATTCGCGAAGGTTCACGACGCGGCCGTAGATCAATACGGCGAGGGTGAACGCGCACACCGCGTCGCCTACGACGCGCTCAAGCACAGCTATGAGAAGGTCGGCGACCACTGGGAGCCCAAGAGCAAGAAGGGCCCGTCCGACCCGCGCGCGAAGAGCGGCGGACCGAACCCGACGGGGAAGTCGGCCGAGGGTGTGAACGCGACCGCCAGCAAGAAGCATCTGATGGATGTGGCTCGGCGGCTGGATATCTCAGGGCGGTCGACGATGAACAAGGACGAACTGGTGTCGGCGATCAAGAAGGCCAACCGGCGCGAGTCGGCGCGCAACCGCTAGTGCGGCGGCTCGAACCCCTCCAGTAAATAGCGCAGCTGCGCCGGGGTGAGCGCCCGTCGGGTCTTCCGCCGGGTAATCAAGATGCCACGACGGCGAGCGCCCACACGCCGTATTGGACGGTCCACGCGGCGCGGAACGAGTCGAACGAGTAGCCCCCTGCGGCTCCGATGATGAGGCCCATCGTCTGCATCACGATTAGCGACGCGAGGAACCCGCCCATGTTGACCATGCCCTGCGCGGTTCCCAGCGTCGCGCGCGGGTTGAACGTGCGCGCGAAGTCGAAGCCCACCATCGACCCTGGGCCGTCGACGGAGATCTCCACGACCAGCAGCGTGAGAAGCCACAGCGGAGCCCGGTGCGGCAGCGCCAGCACAACCGTCCAGATCGCCGCGTTGCTCGCGATGATGGTCAGCACCATCCACGACCGGCGCATCGGGTAGCGGGCCGTCAGCACGCCGATCACGATGCCCGCGACGATGGCCGTCACCACCGAGAGCGACAGCAGCGCGCCTGCTGTGCCCTTCGAAACACCCTGCGCGGCAGTCAGGTACGGGACACCCCACATCAACGCAAAGACTGTGACGGAAAACTGGGTTCCCATGTGCGTGAAGAAGCCCAGCCGCGTACCCGGACACAGCCACACGGTCTTTACGCTGGCGAGCATGGCGCGCAGGTCGGTCTTTTCGTCGCGGGGGACCGCGCCTTCGGGGGTGTCGTGCACGAGGGAGAGCGTCAACGCGATCGACAGCAGCCCCAGCGCGGCCACCGACGTATAGGCGACGGTCCAACCGCCGTCACTGACGAGCGCGAACCTGCGCGCCCGCGTACACCACGACTTGCAGCACGACGAACGACGACAGCACGCCCGGGCTGGCCCCGAACCGGTTCGCGGCCTCCAGGCCGGACACGCCCAGCGTGGTGCGGTCGAGGACGGCGACGATGTAGGCGA
>DASWBF010000270.1:0-6293 GCA_036390735.1 Mycobacterium sp.
GGTGGACGGCCACGTGTCGGTGATAGACACCGCTGTCGGCAGCCCGAATCGCGACACTGTCGTCGGACACGTCGAACTCGGGGAGCCGCCGGCAGCGCTGCGGATCGCGCCCAATGGCAGATGGGCGTACGCCATCAACCACTTCGACCACGCGGTGTGGGCCGTCCACACTGCCACGAACAGGGTGGCGACGATCCGACTGCTGGCGTATCCATACCGAATCTCGTTGAGCCCGAACGGCTCACGACTCTACGCCAGCCTCAGCGATGACGGATCGATCTGCGTGATCGACACCGACCCGGCCAGCGCTACCTACCACCTCATCATCGCTCGCATCCGGCTGGGCCATGGTCCCGAACCGGTCTTCACCACCGCCGGCACGCGCGCCTATGTCGTCAAGTCCGACGAGAACTCCGTAGCCGTGATCAACACCGCGGACAGCAGTGTCAAAGACATTGCCGTAGGCCAGTATCCGTGGGATCTGGCGGTAAGCCCCGATGGCCGACGCGCATACGTGGCGAACTCTCTCGACGACTCACTGTCGGTGATCAGCTGCGCAACGGACTGCGTCACCGCGACGATTCCCGTCGGCGCACACCCATGCCGCGTCGCGGTATGCGCAACCGGTGACCGGGCGTTCGTCGTCAACAGCGCGGACGACTCGGTGTCGGTGATCGACACCGCTACCGCGACCGTAAGGAGGATAATCGCGGTGGGGCGCACACCGTGTGATGTGGCCGTCAGCGCTGACGGCCTGCGGGCGTTCGTCCAGCACCGCGACGGGTTGTCGCTGGTTTCGCTCTAAGGCTCACTTCAGCTCGTGGTCAAATCGCCGACCCAATTGGTCGCGGAATTGCGCTCGATGCCGCATGCTTGAGCGCCAGGGAGTGACCAGCACGCTCCTGGGAGGCCGCTCGGATGAGTCGATTTACCGCCACGATGTGCCGGAATGCCCTCACAAGTTCGAACGGATTTGTCACCGGCGAGCCGCATGCACCGGTCCGGCAGAGCTGGCACGAGGTGCACCACCGAGCGCGGCGGGTAGCCGGTGGGCTCGCCTCGGCCGGTGTCGGACACGGCGACGCGGTCGGTGTGCTCGCCGGTGCCCCGGTCGAGATCGCGCCGATCGCCCAGGGCGTGTGGATGCGCGGCGCCAGCCTGACGATGTTGCATCAGCCGACGCCTCGCACCGATCTGGCGCTGTGGGCGCAGGACACCATGACAGTCATCGACATGATCAACGCCAAGGTGGTGATCGTCTCCGACCCGTTCTTGGCTGCGATCCCGGTGCTCGAGGAGCGCGGCGTCAAAGTCGTCACCGTGGAACAGCTGCTGGCCGCCGATCCGATCGACCCCGTCGATACCGACGAGGACGACGTCGCGCTGATGCAATTAACGTCGGGATCTACTGGGTCTCCCAAGGCCGTGGTGATCACGCACCGCAACCTTCACTCCAACGCGGAGGCCATGTTCGTCGGCGCCGAGCACGACCTCGATCACGACGTGATCGTCAGCTGGTTGCCCCTGTTCCACGACATGGGCATGACCGGCTTTCTGGTCGTTCCGATGTACTTCGGTGCCGAGCTCGTCGTCGTCACGCCGATGGACTTCCTGCGCGACATCCTGCTGTGGGCCAGATTGATCGACAAGTACAAGGGCACGATGACCGCCGCGCCGAACTTCGCCTACGCGCTTCTCGCCAAGCGGCTGCGCAAGCAGGCCAAGCCCGGGGAGTTCGACCTGTCCACACTTCGGTGGGCGCTGTCGGGCTCCGAGCCTGTGGAGCCGGCCGACGTCGAGGATCTGATCGACGCGGGCAAGCCGTTCGGGTTGCGGCCGGACGCGATTCTGCCGGCCTACGGGATGGCGGAGACGACAGTGGCGGTCTCGTTCTCGGAGTGCGGTGCCGGCATGGTGGTCGACGAGGTCGATGCCGACCTGCTCGCAGTGCTGCGGCGCGCCGTGCCCTCGACCAAGGGCCATACCACCCGCCTGGCGTCACTCGGGCCATTGCTGAAGGGGCTGGAAGTGCGCATCGTCGACGAGGACGCGAACTTGCTGCCCCCGCGTGGGGTGGGCGTCATCGAGTTGCGCGGCGAGCCGCTGACCCGTGGCTACGTGACGATGGGCGGTTTCGTCCCGGCGCAGGACGAGCAGGGCTGGTACGACACCGGCGACCTGGGCTACTTGACCGAGGAGGGCCACATCGTGGTCTGCGGCCGCGTCAAGGACGTCATCATCATGGCCGGCCGCAGCGTCTACCCGACAGACGTGGAGCGGGCGGCGTCCCGTGTCGACGGCGTCCGTCCCGGGTGCGCAATCGCGGTTCGGCTCAACGCCGGCCATGCCCGGGAGAGCTTCGGGGTCGCGGTCGAGTCGAACGCGTGGGACGACCCGGCCGAGGTGCGCCGGATCAAGCATGCGGTCGCCCACGCAGTGGTGGCCGAGGTCGACGTGCGGCCCCGCAACGTCGTCGTGCTCAGCCCGGGGACGATCCCGAAGACGCCGTCGGGCAAGCTCCGCCGCGCTCACGCGCTGTCGCTGGTGAGTTGCTGAACGCGCGCTGGCTCATCGGGGATGCCCTTGCCGGCAGGGGCCCGCGCACCTGGTCGCCGACACGCACGGCCGGATGGTCCCCGGGAAATACAGCGGCTGCCGACCGTGCAGAACCCGTACACGCTCGGCGTCGATTCGACCACCGGCCGGTTGTTCGTCGCCGGCGTCACCGACGGTGTGGTGCAGATCATCGAACCGGCGGCCTAAATTAGCAGGATGGGGGTTCGCCGCCGGTTCACAGGACGGGATGTCACCCGCGACGTCGAAGTCGTTTACGACGAACACGACGTCACGGCCACGGGCGCAGAACGCGAATCCGCCGGCGTCAAAGCCGTGATGGTGTCGATGCAGCGCGCGCTCAAATCGATGGGGCCGTTGCGAACTCTGGCGTCGTTGGCACGGCTGAACCAGCGCAAGGGGTTCGACTGTCCGGGATGCGCGTGGCCCGAGGAGCCAGGCGGCCGCAGGTTCGCCGAATTCTGCGAGAACGGCGCCAAGGCGGTCGCCGAGGAGGCCACCAAGCGCGTCACCGCGCCGGAGTTCTTCGCCCGGCACTCGATCGCCGACCTGGAGACCAGGCCCGAGTTTTGGCTGAGCCAGCAGGGCCGGCTCACCCATCCGATGGTGTTGCGGGACGGGGACGACCACTACCGGCCGATCGGCTGGGACGACGCGTACCAGCTGATCGCCGAGCACCTGCGCGCCCTCGACAGCCCGGACGAGGCGGTGTTCTACACCTCCGGGCGCACCAGCAACGAGGCCGCGTTCCTATATCAGCTGATGGTGCGCAGCTTCGGCACCAACAACCTGCCGGATTGCTCCAACATGTGCCACGAGTCGTCGGGCCACGCGTTGATCGAGGCGATCGGCGTCGGCAAGGGATCGGTGAGCGTCACCGACGTCGAGGCGGCCGACCTCATCATCATCGCCGGCCAGAACCCGGGGACCAACCACCCCCGGATGCTGTCCGTGCTGGAGAAGGCAAAGGCCAACGGCGCCAAGATCATTGCGGTCAATCCGCTTCCCGAGGCGGGATTTTTCCAGTTCAAGGACCCGCAGAAGGTTCACGGCATGATCGGCAACGGCATCCCGATCGCCGATGAGTTCGTGCAGATCCGCCTGGGCGGCGACATGGCATTGTTCGCCGGGTTGGGCCGGCTGCTGCTCGAGGCCGACGACAACGCCCCCGGCAGCGTCGTCGACCGCGACTTCGTCGCCGAGCACTGCGCCAATTTCGAGGCCTACGAGAAGCACACGCGGGCAGTCGATCTCGACACGGTGCTGCAGGCGACGGGCATCGACCGCGCCCAGCTGGATCGGGTCGCGCAGATGCTGATCGCGTCCGAGCGCACCGTCGCGTGCTGGGCGATGGGGCTGACGCAGCACCGCCACGCGGTGCCGATGATCTCCGAGATCACCAACGTGCTTCTGATGCGCGGCATGATCGGCAAGCCCGGTGCCGGATTGTGCCCGGTGCGCGGGCATTCCAACGTGCAGGGCGACCGCACGATGGGCATCTGGGGGCGGATGCCGGAGAAGTTCCTGGCCGCGCTCGACCGCCGGTTCGGGATCGTCAGCCCGCGCGAACACGGCGTCGACACGGTGGGCGCCATCCGCGCGATGCGCGACGGCCGCGCGAAGGTGTTCATGGGCATGGGCGGCAACTTCGCGCTGGCGACCCCGGACACGCCGGTCACCGAGGCTGCGCTGCGCAACTGCGCTCTGACAGTCCAGGTTTCGACGAAGCTGAACCGCAGCCACGTCGTGCACGGCCGAGAGGCGCTGATCCTGCCGTCGCTGGGCCGCACCGACAAGGACATCCAGAACGGCGCCAAACAGCAGGTGTCCGTGGAGGATTCGATGTCGATGGTGCACCTGTCGCGGGGCAGCCTGCAACCGCCGGGCCCTGAGGTGCGCAGTGAGGTCGCGATCGTCTGCCAGCTCGCACGGACCCTTCTCGGCCCGGATCATCCCGTTCCGTGGGAGGGGTTCAACGACGACTACGAACGGATCCGCGACGCGATAGCCGCGGTGGTGCCGGGCTGCGACGACTACAACCGGAAGGTGCGCTGGCCCGACGGCTTCCAGCTGCCGCACTCCCCGCGTGACTCGCGCGAATTCCCCACCAGCACAGGCAAAGCCAACTTCGCGGTGAATCCGCTGGAGTGGGTGCCGGTGCCGGACGGTCGGCTGGTGCTGCAGACGCTGCGCAGCCACGACCAGTACAACACCACCATCTACGGCCTCGACGACCGCCATCGCGGCGTGCATGGCGGCCGACGCGTGGTGTTCGTCAACCCGGCAGACATCGACAGGTTCGGGCTGACGGCGGGCGCGCGGGTGGACCTGGTATCGGAATTCACCGAGGCCGACGGCCACCTCCAGGAGCGCCGCGCCAAGGATTTCATGGTAGTGGCGTACTCGACGCCCGTCGGGAACGCCGCCGCCTACTATCCGGAGACCAACGCCCTGGTAGCGCTGGATCATGTTGCGGCCAAGTCGAACACGCCTGTCTCGAAGGCGGTGGTGATCCGCTTGGATGCGGCCTCGGGGGTCGAGCGCAGCGAGCGGGGGAACACCCAGTGGGGCGCGTAACGGCGCGCCGGCCGGCGCACCACCTGACGGCGGGTGACATCGTCAGCCGGCCCGAGACGCTGGCGGTCGAAGAGCCGCTGGAGATTCGCGTGAACGGTTCGCCGCTCACGGTCACGATGCGGACTCCCGGCTCCGATATCGAACTGGCACAAGGCTTTCTGCTCACCGAAGGTGTGATCACCGGTCGCGACGACGTGCTGACGGTGCGCTACTGCCGCGGATCCGGCAATGACGGCCTGAACACCTACAACGTGCTCGACGTGACGCTGGCCGAGGACGTCCCGGCGCCCGACGTCGACATCACGCGGAACTTCTACACCACCTCGTCGTGCGGTGTCTGCGGCAAGGCGTCGGTGGACGCGGTGCGGTTGATCAGCCGGCACTGCCCCGGCGACGACCCCGCGAGTGTCGCCGCCGACGCATTGACCGCTATGCCCGGCCAGTTGCGGTCCGCGCAGCGGGTCTTCGACAGCACCGGCGGCCTGCACGGGGCCGCGCTGTTCGCGGTGGACGGCACCATGCTGGCAGTTCGCGAAGACATCGGTCGCCACAACGCCGTGGACAAGGTGATCGGTTGGGCACTGGAGTCCGGGCGAATCCCGTTGAGCGGCACGGTGTTGCTGGTCAGCGGCCGCGCGTCGTTCGAGCTCACTCAGAAGGCGGTGATGGCCGGGGTTCCGGTTCTGGCCGCGGTGTCGGCGCCGTCGTCACTGGCGGTCGACCTGGCCAGCCAGTCGGGCCTGACCTTGGTGGCGTTCCTGCGAGGCGAGTCGATGAACGTCTACACCCGCGCGGACCGGGTGAATCGATAGAAACCGCTACACCTTGCCAGCGGGCTGGCGCAACATGGTCGTACGAGCGGAAGGTTGGCCATGACCGAACTCAAGACCCCCACAGCGGTGCTGCACGAGGGACCGCGCAGCCTTTCGGAGCATGAGACCGCCGAGATCGAGCGGCGCGATCTTCACGGCATCCGCACCGTCGACATCGACGACGTCATCGAGTACGTCCACCACGGCCTGAGGCGACTGCCCGACTTCGTCACCCTGTACCGCAAGTACCTCAAGCAGCGCTGGGACGTCTACGAACTCGACTTCACCCAGGACCGCATCGACTGGACCGAGAAGATGACCGAGGACGAA
>DASWBF010000271.1:0-6884 GCA_036390735.1 Mycobacterium sp.
TTCGACTATGGACGACCCGCGGCAGCTCCGTGTTCGACTGGCCTGCCGAGCGCGCCAGGTACGTCTTTCGGACCAGCCCGCGTGAGAACAGCGTCTGGTAGCGGCCGCGCACCTCGCGTCTTGTGGTGAACAACAAGACACCTGCGGTCAAGCGGTCCAGCCGGTGCGCGGAGCTCAGTTCCGGCAGGCCCAGCGCCCAACGCAACCGCACCGTCGCGGTCTGCGCGACGTGTCGGCCCCGCGGCATGGTCGCGAGGAAATGCGGCTTGTCGACGACCACAATGTCGTCGTCGCGGTGCAGCACCGGGATGTCGAACGGCACCGGCACCTCTCGGGCCAATTCACGGTAGAGGTACACGAAAGAGCCCGCCGGCATCACGCTGCGGCCGTCGAGCACAGCCCCGTCGGCGTCGACGACCTCGCCAGCCGTCACCTTGGCCGCGGCCACCGGACCGAACCGGGCACGGAACTCGTCGACCACGGACCCGCCTTGCAGCCGCAACCGTGCGGGGCCGAGCCCGTCGCGCACGGGCAACGGGGCCGGCCTCAATTGAGCGGCACCGGCTCGAGGATCTCCGCGCGGGCCTCCGGGGCGGCTTGCCGCAGTGCATCGGCCGACTCGTCGTCCGGCTGCTGCTGCGATCGCACCTCCGCGTCCACCCCGGCGATGTAGGTGTCGACCTCGCGCTGGATGTCGGCTTCAGCCCAGCCCAGCACCGGCGCCACGATCTCGGCGACCTCGCGGGCGCAGTCCACGCCGCGATGCGGGTATTCGATGCCGATCCGCATACGTCGGGTCAGGATGTCCTCGAGGTGCAGCGCGCCCTCGGCCACCGCCCCGTATACCGCCTCCACCTTCAGGTACACCGGCGCATCGGTGATCGGACTCAGCAGGTCGGGCTTGTCCTCGGCCATGGCCAGGACTTCGCCGATCAGCGAGCCGTAGCGGTCCAGCAGGTGACGCACCCGATACGGGTGCAGGCCGTAGTAGGCACCCACCCGCTCGGTCTGGTTGACCAGCGCGAAGTAGCCGTCGGCGCCCAGCAGCGGCACCTTCTCCGTGATCGACGGCGCCACGCGCGCAGGGATGTACTCGCTGGCCGCGTCGATCGCGTCCTCGCCCATCACCCGGTACGTCGTGTACTTACCGCCGGCAATCGCGACCAGCCCCGGCGCCGGCACCGCCACCGCGTGCTCGCGGGACAGCTTCGACGTGTCGTCGCTCTCCCCGGCCAGCAGCGGGCGCAGCCCCGCGTACACGCCGTCGATGTCGTCGTGCGTGAGCGGGGTGGCCAGCACGGTGTTCACGGTGCCGAGGAGGTAGTCGATGTCGGCCTTGGTGGCGGCCGGGTGGGCCCGGTCGAGGTTCCACTCGGTGTCAGTGGTGCCGATAATCCAGTGCGTGCCCCATGGAATCACGAACAGCACCGAGCGCTCGGTGCGCAGGATGATCGCGACCTCGCTGACGATGCGGTCGCGGGGCACGACGATGTGCACCCCCTTGGAGGCCCGGACCCGGAACCGGCCGCGCTGCTTGGACAACGCTTGGATCTCGTCGGTCCACACCCCGGTGGCGTTGACGACGACGTGGCCGCGCACCTCGACGGCCGCGCCGTTCTCCGAGTCACGCGCCCGCACGCCGACCACCCGGTCGCCCTCGCGCAGCAGCGACACGACTTGGGTCGAGGCGCGGACCACGGCCCCGTAGTGGGCGGCCGTGCGGGCGACCGTCATCGTGTGCCGGGCGTCGTCGACGACGGTGTCGTAGTACCGGATGCCGCCGATCAGCGAGTTGCGCTTCAGCCCGGGGGCGAGCCGCAACGCGCCCGCCTTGAACAAATGCTTTTGTGCCGGAACGGATTTCGAGCCGCCCAGCTGGTCGTACAGGAAGATGCCGGCCGCCACATACGGCCGCTCCCACCATCGTCTGGTGAGCGGGAACAAGAACGGGAGCGGCTTGACCAGATGCGGGGCAAGCGTGGTCAGCGATAGCTCGCGCTCGTGCAGCGCCTCACGCACCAACCCGAACTCCAGCTGCTCGAGGTAGCGCAGGCCGCCGTGGAACATCTTCGAGCTGCGGCTCGACGTGCCCGACGCGAAATCGCGGGCCTCGACCAGCGCGACCTTCAGCCCGCGGGTGGCCGCGTCCAGCGCCGCGCCGGCGCCCACCACGCCGCCACCGATCACGACGACGTCGAACTGCTCAGAACCCAGCCGTTCCCACGCGACCTCGCGTTCGCGCGGGCCCAGGAACGTCTGCCCATTGCCGGGAGCGGGGGCAGCCTCGATCACACGTACTCCTTGTTACTGGTCGGTACTACCAGGTTAACGGCAGTCAGTCGAGGTCGTCGTGCGCCATGAGCCGGCGGGCCGCCTCGGTGATCGATCCCGTCAGCGACGGGTACACCGACAGCGTCTGCGCCAGGTCGGCGACGGACGCCTGGTTCGAGACCGCCAGCGCGATCGGCAAGATCAGCTCCGAGGCGACCGGCGCGACCACCACGCCGCCGATCACCACGCCGGTGGCCGGGCGGCAGAAGATCTTGACGAAGCCCTTACGCAGGCCGGACATCTTCGCCCGCGCGTTGGTGTTCAGCGGGAGGTTCAGCGTGCGGGCCGGAACGGTGCCGTCGTCAATCCTGGCCTGTGGCACACCGACGGCGGCGATCTCTGGCCGGGTGAACACCGCGGCGGCGACGGTGCGCAGCCGGATCGGGGTAACGCCCTCGCCCAGCGCGTGATACATCGCGATGCGGCCCTGCATCGCGGCCACCGACGCCAGCGGCAGCAGGCCGGTGCAGTCTCCGGCGGCGTAGATCGTCGGCACCGACGTGCGCGAGACCCGGTCGACCGGAATGTAGTCGCCTTTGCCGAGTTCGATGCCGACGCGCTCGAGCCCCAGGCCGGACGTGTTCGGCACGGACCCGACCGTGATCAGCGCATGGCTGCCTTCCACGCAGCGGCCGTCGGTCATGGTGACCACAACACCGTCGTCGCCACGCGTCACCGACTGGGCACGGGCCTTCTTGACCAGCGTGACGCCCCTCTCGGCGAACACCTCCTCGAGCACGGCGGCCGCGTCGGAGTCCTCGTGGGGCAGGATCTGGTCGCGGCTGGCCACCACGGTCACCGGTACGCCGAGCTCCGTGTACGCGTTGACGAACTCCGCGCCCGTCACGCCGGAGCCGACGACCACGAGGTGGTCGGGCAGATCGGTGAGGTCGTAGAGCTGGCGCCAGTTCAGGATCCGCTGGCCGTCAGGCCTCGCGTCGGGCAGCTCGCGGGGGCTGGCGCCCGTCGCGATCAGCACGACGTCGGCGTCGAGTATCTGTTCGGTGCCGTCGGGCTCGGTGACCTCGACGCGGTGCTGCGCCATGCCCGGCACGGGGTCGGCGAGCTCGCCGCGGCCGCTGATCAACCGCACACCTTGGCTGCGCAGGCGCTCAGCGATGTCTGCGGACTGCGCGGCGGCAAGCGTCTTCACGCGGTCGTGGATCTGCGGCAGCGAGATTTTCGCGTCCTCGATGTCGATGTCGTAACCGAGCTGCGGGGCGCGGCGCAGGTCGGTTCGCACGCCCGTCGAGGCGATGAACGTCTTGGACGGCACACAGTCGAACAGCACGCAGGCCCCGCCGATGCCGTCGGAGTCGATCACCGTCACCTCGGCGGGGTGCGCCGCCGCGACCAACGCCGCCTCGTACCCGGCCGGTCCTCCCCCGATGATCACGATGCGGGTAGCCACAGCCTCAACGGTAGTCACGCGCTCAGTTGAGCGCCCACATCTAACGCAACCCTTTAGGCTTTCCCCCGTGCCGCTTTACGCCGCGTACGGGTCGAACATGCATCCGGAGCAGATGCTGCAGCGCGCACCGCATTCCCCGATGGCCGGCACCGGGTGGCTGCACGGCTGGCGGCTGACGTTCGGCGGCGAGGACATCGGCTGGGAGGGCGCGCTGGCCACGATCGTCGAGGATCCGAACTCCAAGGTGTTCGTCGTGCTCTACGACATGACCAAGGAAGACGAGAAGAACCTCGACCGCTGGGAAGGCTCAGAGTTCGGGGTTCACAAGAAGATTCGGTGCCGTGTCGAGCGCGTATCATCCGACACCACAACGGATCCCGTGCTGGCGTGGCTGTATGTGCTCGATGCGTGGGAGGGCGGAGTGCCGTCGGCTCGCTATCTCGGCGTGATGGCTGATGCAGCTGAAATCGCCGGTGCTCCAGCGGATTACGTGCATGCACTGCGAACCCGCCCGTCGCGCAACATCGGCCCCGGCCACGGCGACTGAACTCCTCTTTCCGCGAGCGTGCGTGTCTGTACGGCGACACGCCGCGACATGACGTACAACTGCGCACGCTCGCACACGACGAACGTGCGTGAAATGACCGCATTTGTCGGCGTGTCGGGGTACAAACACGCGCGCTCGCGCTAAAGGAACTGAGCCGCTTGCTCGATCGTGTTGACCAACACCCGCAGGCCGATCGCCAGCGCGCGTTCGTCGAGGTCGAATGTCGGCTGGTGCAAGTCCAATTGAGGTCCGCGACCCGGCCACACCCCGAGCCGGGCCATCGCGCCGGGCACCTCCTCGAGGTACCAGCTGAAGTCCTCGCCGCCGCCGGACTGCCGCGTTTCGGCCAGCGCGTCGGGGTCGACGGCCTCGATCGCGTGCGTGAGAATCCGCGTCGAGACCTCCTCGTTGACCACCGGCGGCACTCCGCGCCGGTACTGCAACGAATGCTCGATGCCCAACGGCGCCAGCAACGACGCGACGGTCTCCCGGACCAGCGACTCCAGCGTCAGCCAGGTGTCGTGGCTGGCCGTGCGGACGGTCCCGGCCAGCGAGCCGCTCTGCGGGATCGCGTTGGGCGCCGCGCCCGCGTTGACTGCGCCCCACACCATCACGGTGCTGTTGCGCGGGTCGATGCGGCGCGACAACACCCCGGGCAGCCCGGTGATCAGCGTGCCGATGCCGTACACCAGGTCGGCGGTCAGATGCGGCCGCGCTGTGTGCCCGCCCGGTGAGTGCAGACCGATCTCGATCGAGTCGGACGCCGACGTGATCGGCCCGGCAGTGATCGCCACCCGGCCGACGTCGAGCCGCGGATCGCAGTGCAACGCGAAGATCCGCGACACGCCCGCCAGCACCCCGGCCGCAATCGCGTCGATCGCACCGCCCGGCATCAGCTCCTCGGCGGGCTGGAAGATCAACCGCACTCCCACCGGGAGGTCCGGCACCGTCGCCAACGCCAGCGCGGTGCCGAGCAGCATCGCGGTGTGCGCGTCGTGGCCGCAGGCGTGCGCGACACCGGGCACCACCGACGCATACGGCGCCCCGGTGCGCTCCGGCATCGGCAATGCGTCCATGTCCGCCCGCAACGCGATCTTCGGCAGGTGATCGGGACCCAGGTCGCACGTCAGCCCGGGTCCGGCGGGCAGCACCTTCGGGTTCAGCCCGGCTTCGGCCAGCAGCGTTGCGACGAACTGCGTCGTGGCGAATTCCTGACGGCCCAGCTCGGGATGAGCGTGAATGTGCCGGCGCCAGGCGACCAGGTCGTCGTAGTGAGCCGCCAGCCACGATTCGGCGGTGTCCGCGAGGCTCATCGGCTTATCACCCGGTCCCGCTCCGAAGGCGTCTCGGCGAGACGAATCACCGTGCGCGCCAACATGATCGCCCCGTCGATCACCGCGTCGTCACCGCTGGGCGACGCCGCAACCGCCGTGAACTCCGGCTGGTGCAGCGACGCACCGCCCGTGTCCACGCCGACGACCGGATGGATGCCGGGCATCGCATGCGTGACGTTGCCCATGTCGGTACTGCCCAGCGGCAGCGTGGTTTCGAGTTCTGCGGGCATGGGGCTGCGGCCGCGTCGGATCATCTCGTCGCGGAACACGTTCGCCAGCCACGGATCTGGTCGCAGTTCGTCGTAGCCGGGCCCGCTGGGTTCGATTCGGCATTCACCGCCGGTGGCCAGCGCGCCGGCGTGGAAGCATTCGAAAACCCGCTTTTCGAGGCTTTTCAGCGACTCCTTGTCGGTGGCCCGGATCGAGTACCGCATCGCCGCGTGTCCCGGGATGACGTTCGGCGCCCGGCCGCCCTCGGTGACGATGCCGTGCACCTGTTGCCCGGGCGCAAGGTGCTGACGCAGCAGACCGATGGCCACTTGCGCGACGGTCGCGGCGTCGGCGGCGTTGACACCGAGATGCGGCGCCACCGATGCGTGGGACTCGTGGCCGCGGTAGTGGACGTTTACCTCTGACAGTGCCAGCGACCGGGCCGCGGCGATGTCGGCCGGACCGGGGTGCACCATCACCGCCGCGCAGATATCGTCGAATGCTCCGCCCTTGAGCAGCAATGCTTTTCCGCCACCGGACTCTTCCGCGGGCGTCCCCATCAGCACGACTGTCAGCCCGACGTCGTCGGCCACCTCCGCGAGCGCCAGAGCGGCCCCGACCGCGGACGCGGCAATGATGTTGTGCCCGCACGCATGTCCGATGCCCGGCAGCGCGTCGTATTCGGCGCATACTGCGACGGTCAGCTCGCCGCTCCCATAGTCGGCGCGGAATGCCGTGTCCAGCCCGGCGGGGGCGGTGGTGATCGCGAAGCCCCGTTCGGCGACCAATACCTGGGCCTTGGCGCAGCTGCGGTGTTCGGTAAACGCGAGTTCCGGCTCGGCGTGGATGTCATGTGACAGCGCGACGAGGTCGTTACGTCTGCTGAGGACGACGTCTCGTGCCACGTCCGCACGCGTCACCGCCTCAGCATGGCGGGTGGGCGGTGACGTGGCGGGCATCATCGCAGTATCGCACTGAAGGCTAAGCTCGCTCAGCATGACTGCCTCGGACGACGCCGAACGGGCAGCCGCGGCGATCGCCGAACACACCG
>DASWBF010000272.1:0-3204 GCA_036390735.1 Mycobacterium sp.
TTCGCGGTCTGCGGCGTTCGTCTGAACAGACGCGATACCCTTCTTCGCGCTGGCCTTCGACTCGTACGCTTCACCGACAGCGATGATCTCGCCGTCGCCGGCCTTAAGCCGGAACCGGAACTTGCCCTTCGCGCGGCTGCCAACCGCGATGCGTCGGCGTGGCGCGAACCCGACCGCTTCGACCCTGACCGCTTCACCCACCAGACACTCCGAGACTGCTGAGCTTCGGCGCCGGCCCCCGGCGGTTGGCCGAGAACCCGGCGGACATTCCCATGGCGCGTGGTCCTCGGCCGCAGCCCGACTCGACTACTCATAAATTCGGGAGCGGCCGCCTGATGAGCAGCGGCGGTCTGGCCGCCCTCATCCGGTCAACCGCCCACCTTCGATGTCAAGACATGCACTAAAACGCTGCAAGTGTGCGGACAGACACCTGCGAACAGGATCGCGCGGCATCGGATGTCGGCGATCGCCTCACCACCACCGGCCAGCATCACCGCCACATCCACCAGCACCCGGCCGCGGTCGTGTCGCGGAACAAATCCCCGACGCGCCGGCGCCTTGCAGACCTCACCCGTCAACCCGGTCTGATCGGCCTGCAGACGCAGACCAACACTGCCGGCGTGGGCCACCACGCCGGCCCCGTCACCGGTTACCGACAAGCCAGCCGACCACGAAGTACGCTTCACCTACGGGTGCCTGCCAGCCGGGACTTCTCGGAACGTCGCAAGTCCAAGAATCCCATGCAGGACAGGCACTTCCGTGTTTCTACACGCTGACAGCGGCCATCAGCCGTGAACAATCCGGGCTAACAGTCCGGCATCAAGTCCTCCCGCAGCCAACTCAGCGCTTTCTGCAGCAGCCGAGACACATGCATAACCGCAGAACAAATAGTTCCCGCCTGACGTGTGAGAACAGCGCGATGGGGTATGCGCGGTAATGACTTTGTAGCCGAGCGAGAGGGGCCCTTACTGGCCATGACCGCACTGCCCCCGGATCCTGATCCAGCAAAGACCCCCGACCTCTTGCCCGGTGGAGGTGTCGTGCCAGGGGCAACAACCAACGCCGACGCCGCCGATCCGCTGCGGATCGTGCTCGTCGCGCCACCCTATTTCGACATTCCACCCAAGGGCTACGGGGGCACCGAGGCCGTGGTCGCCGACCTGGCCGACGCGCTCGTGAAGCGCGGGCACGACGTCACCGTGCTAGGGGCCGGTGAACCGCGCACGTCGGCACGGTTAATCCCGTTGTGGGAGCGCACTGTTGCAGACCGGCTTGGCGAGCCGTATCCGGAGATCATGCACGCGCTGAAGGTGCGTCGCGTCATCGAGCGGATCGCGACAACAGACGGCGTCGACATCGTCCACGACCATACGTTCGCCGGCCCGCTCAACACACCCGCCTACAGCGCCGTCGGGATCCCCACGGTGGTCACCGTGCACGGTCCGATCGACGACGATCTGTACCCGTACTACCGCGAACTTGGCGACGAGGTCGGCCTGATCGCCATTAGCGACCGGCAACGCGAGTTGGCGCCGGACCTGAATTGGGTTGGACGCGTTCATAATGCGCTGCGCATCGACGAGTGGCCATTCCGCGCCGACAAAGGCGATTATGCGCTGTTCCTTGGCCGGTACGCCCCGTATAAAGGCGCGCATCTGGCCCTGCGCGCCGCACACGAAGCGGGCATCCCGCTGGTGCTCGCGGGCAAATGCAATGAGCCCCCGGAGCAGGCCTATTTCAATGAGCAGGTGCGCCCGCTGCTCACCGAGAATGATCATGTATATGGACAAGCCGACGCGGTGAGCAAGCGCAAATTGCTGGCCGGCGCCCGCTGCCTACTGTTCCCGATTCAGTGGGAGGAGCCGTTTGGGATGGTGATGATCGAGGCGATGGCGTGTGGCACACCGGTGGTGGCGCTCCGCGGCGGCGCGGTACCGGAGGTGATCGTCGACGGTGTGACCGGCGTGGTGTGCGACCGGCCCGACGAGCTACCCGCGGCAATCGACCGGGCACAGATCATGGACCCGGTGGTGTGCCGGCGGCACGTGGCCGCGCACTTCGGGGTCGCCCAATTCGGTTCGGGGTACGAGCGGATCTATCGGACGGTGGTCGGCACCGCCGTGTCTGCCAGCCGACAGGCCAAGTTGCGGCGGGTTCTGCGCGAGCGGTCGAACGTCGCGGAGCCGGCAACCGCATGACCGCACCGCCGACCGCGTTCAACAGCGGCGACGCCGTGAACATTGGGTTCGGCGGCGACACCGTGACGCTGGTAGAAGGCGCCACGTTTTGCCTCTCCGACGGGCGTGGCGACGTGCTGGCCGGACGCTCGCACGGTCTGTTCGTCCGCGACGCCCGGGTGCTGTCGAGGTGGGAGCTGCGGGTCGACGGCCAGCCGGCCGAGCCGCTGTCGGTGCAGGCCCCGGAACCGTTTGTGGCGAAATTCATTCTGCGTCGTTCCCCGCGCGCCGGATTGGCCGACAGCACGCTGCTGTTGGTCCGGGAGCGGCTCATCGCCGACGGGTTGCGGGAAACCATCTCGCTGCACAATCTTGACGACGAGAGCACCGTGGTGGCGCTGATGCTGCACGCCGACGCCGACTTCGCGGATCTGTTCTCGGTCAAGGAAGGTCGGGCGCCGCTGGGCGGTGCGGACATGACGGTGCGGGATGACGAGCTCGTTCTCACCGACCGCACCGATCGCATTCGGGGCGTGACGGTGACGGCGTCCGGCGATCCGATCGTGTTGCCGGGTTCGTTCAACTGGCGGATCGTGGTCCCGCCGCGGCAGTCCTGGCAGGCCGAGATTGTAGTCCAGCCGACGTGGGCGAATCAGAACGTGACGACCCGGTTCCGGAGCGGCGAGCACCAGGAGTCGAGCGGCCCGGCTCACAAGATCGAGGCGTGGCGGGACACCGCGACCAAGCTGGAAGCCGAGCATCCCGCGTTGACGCAGATCTTGCGCCGCAGCGAGAGCGACCTGGGCGCGTTGCTGATCCAGGACGACACCGAAGATGGCCCGCCCTTCGTGGCGGCCGGTGCGCCGTGGTTCATGACGTTGTTCGGCCGCGACAGTCTGTTGACGGCGTGGATGGCGTTGCCGCTGGACGTCGGCGTGTCCGTGGGCACCCTGCAGCAGCTGGCCGAGGCGCAGGGCCGCCGCGTCGACCCCATCACCGAAGAGCAGCCCGGCCGGATCCTGCACGA
>DASWBF010000273.1:0-1597 GCA_036390735.1 Mycobacterium sp.
GACCGACAAGCGCATCGTGATCACCGGCGCGTCGTCGGGGATCGGCGAAGCCGCCGCTGCCCTGTTCGCGCAACAGGGCGCCACCGTCGTCGTCGTCGCACGCAGGCAAGACCTGCTCGACGCGGTGGCCCAGCGGATCACCACCGACGGCGGCTCCGCGATCGCACTGCCGTGCGACCTGTCCGATCTCGACGCGGTCGACGAGGCGGTGAAGACGGTGGAGGACCGCCTCGGCGGCGTCGACATCCTCGTCAACAACGCCGCCCGTTCGATCCGCCGGCCGCTGGCCGAGTCGCTCGACCGCTGGCATGACGTCGAACGGACGATGGCGCTGAACTATTACGCGCCGCTGCGGCTCGTCCGGGGCTTCGCGCCCGGCATGCTGCAGCGCGGCGACGGGCACATCATCAACGTCGCGACGTGGGGCGTGTTCAGCGAAGCCTCACCGCTGTTCGCGGTCTACAACGCGTCGAAGGCGGCGCTGTCGTCGGTGAGCCGGGTGATCGAAACCGAGTGGTCGGGCCGCGGTGTGCAATCGACCACGCTGTACTACCCGCTCGTCGCGACACCGATGATCGCTCCCACCAAGGAGTACCAGGGCTTGCCCGCGCTGACCCCGAACGAAGCCGCGGAGTGGATGATCACCGCAGCCCGACACCGCCCCGTGCGGATCGCACCGCGCATATCGCTGTTCAGTCAGGCGCTCGACCTCGTCAGCCCCGACCTGGTCACCACGCTGATGAAGCGCAGCGCATTCAACCCAATCCCGTCAACCCCGCGTGATAGACACACAGCATGGAGATCCTGGCCAGCCGGATGCTGATCCGACCCGCCGACTACGAGCGCTCCCTCGCGTTCTACCGCGACGAGATCGGGCTGGCGATCTGGCGTGAATACGGCGCGGGCACAGTGTTTTTCGCGGGCCAGTCGCTGATCGAGCTGGCCGGCCACGGGCGCGACGACGACGTCACCGGCACGTTTCCCGGCGGGATCTGGCTGCAGGTCCGCGACATTTACGACACCCAGCGCGAGCTGTCCGAGCGCGGTGTGCCGATCGCCCGCGAGGCCCGTCAGGAGCCGTGGGGGCTGCACGAGATGCACGTCGTCGATCCCGACGGCGTCACGCTGATCTTCGTGCAGGTCCCGCCCGAGCATCCGCTGCGCCGCGACACCCGGCGGTGACTCAGCGCGCGCCGGCAGCCTCGCATCAACCGATGGCGTTCACCGCGCTCGAAACTTTCGATCGGAGGGCAGCGGAAAGCACCCGTGATCCTCAAGTGCTGCTGGGCTGGAAGCACACCTGGTCGGTGACTGCGCCGAGGTGGGCTAGATCCGCGGCGCACTCAGAACCGCGGCCGACGTCGCGGCTCTGGTGTGGGCACTGTCAACTTGAGCAATCCGAGGGCGATTTTCGCCGGTTCGCCTCCGCGATTCACCAGGTCGCGTGTGACTTATGAGGCTTATGTGGTTAGCAAAACGTCCACACGACCTCAAGTTGACAGTGCCGCTGGAAGTGTTCGGCATCGACGGCGGGCGTGACGTCGACTTTTCTCAGCAGGATCTTCGACAAGCTGCTGGTGAACTTGACCTGGTGGGT
>DASWBF010000274.1:0-3015 GCA_036390735.1 Mycobacterium sp.
GCGCGACGCGTTGCGCAGCGGCGATGTCCACGTGCCCGGTTCCCGCCGCTACGCCGACCCGACCGCCTATCTGATCGCCATCGATGCGTGGCCCGCTCAGCGTGAGGAGTTCTGCCGCCTCGTCGGCGTCGCCGCCGCGTCGGAGGACGCTCTTGCCCAGGTCGAGACGGAGTTGGGTGCCGCACTCGGTGATCTGGAAGGGGTGCTCGCCGACGGACAGGGACCGGTTCGGCTCGACGAGGACGGGCACCTGGTCATCGGGCCGTTGACTGCCGAGGACGTCCCTGGTGAGGTCGAGCAGCTCAAGGACGAGCTCACCGCGTTGATCCCGTTCGCGCCGATCGCGTCGGTCCTGGTCGAATTAGATAGGCAGACAGGGTTTTTGGACTTTTTCACCCATGCCGGCGGCGCGAAGCCGCGCTCGCGCGAACTCAAGCGAAACCTGATCGCAGTCCTCATCGCCAATGCCACGAACATGGGTCTGTCGCGGATGAGCGACGCCTCCGGTATCGCCTACGACACCCTGGCGTGGACCCAGGAATGGTATGTGCGTGAGGACACGCTGCGCGCGGCGAACCTGAGCCTCGTCGCATATCACCAGCAGCTGCCGCTGACGGCGATGTTCGGCAGCGGCACACTGTCGTCCTCGGACGGGCAACGGTTCCCCACCAAGGGCAGCTCGGTCACCGCCAGAGCCCTTAGCCGCTACTTCGCCGACCAGGGACTGTCCACCTACTCCCATGTCACCGATCAGCACGCGGTGTTCGGCACCAAGGTCATCGTCGCCACCGAGCGGGAGGCGCCGTACGTGCTCGACGAGATCCTCGGCAACCAGACCGATCTGCCGATCACCGAGCACGCCACCGATACCCACGGGGCGAGTCTGATCAACTTCGCGTTGTTCGACCTGGTCGGGTTGCAGCTGTCGCCGCGCATCCGCGACCTCGGCAAGATCACGCTGCACCGATTCGGTTCGCACGCTGAGACGGCCGATGCCTATCCACACGCCGGTCTGCTGCTGTCGCGGCGGATCAATCTGGGGTTGATCGCCGAGAACTGGGACGAGATGCTGCGGTTGGCCGCGTCGCTGAAATACGGGCACGTGACCGCCTCGCTGATCGTGGCGAAACTGTCCCGCGCCGACCGGCAGAACAGCCTGGCCGCGGCGTTAAAGGAGTACGGGGCGCTGCGGCGCACGGTCTACGCCGCTCGTTACTTGTCGCGGGAAGACTACCGCCGCAAGATATCTCGCCAATTGAACAAGGGCGAGAGCGTGCACGCGCTCAAACGCGACGTGTTCTACGCCCACGAAGGCGCGGTGCGCCGCTGTCACCTGCAGCAGCAATCCGAACAGGCGTGGTGTCTGACGCTGACGACCAACGCCATCACCACCTGGACGACCGAATATCTCGGCCTGGCGGTCGATCACCTGCACGGTCGGGGTCGGCGTGTCGACCCCCAGTGGCTCGCGCACATCTCCCCGGCGCAATCGGACAATATCGGCCTGTTCGGCACCATCACCGTCGACATCGACGCCGAACTCGCCCGACTCGACCCCGCCGGACACCGACCCCTGCGCAACCCGCCGACGGTGGACTCGGCGCCGTCCGTTTGACGAACGGCGGATTCTGGCAGTCGTCGCAACACGTCCCGTCGCGAGCGGAATCGCTCGTCCGTGTTGAGCGTAGCGGGGTCGGGTCGGTGGCGGGCGCTGGTACGGGCCGGCATGCCCACGCGTCAAGGGCGCTGCGCGTCCCTGCGGGACCCTCCGGCCCTGGGGCAGGGAGTTGCGGGCAGGGCGATGGCCCTGCCCCTCACCGGCACCAACCGTAGACGCCCCGGTCTCGACCAGGCCCTCGCCGCGGTACGCGAGGGCGACACCCTGGTCGTGCCGAAACTCGACAGGCTCGCCCGCTCCGTGCCCGACGCAAGAGCGATCGGCGACGACCTCGCCGCGCGCGGGATCAGGCTCTCCCTCGGCGGCCAGGTCTACGACCCCACCGACCCGATGGGCAAGATGTTCTTCAACATCCTCGCCACCTTCGCCGAATTCGAAGTCGACCTGCTCAGGCTGCGAACTCGCGCCGAACTGTTCAAAGTCTCCAGACCGACGGTAGGTCTGTGATGGTGTAGTCGCCGGTGCCGTGCATCCGGCGTTCGCTAGCGCGCTCGTCACGGCCCGCGCGCGATCACAGACCCCATGTCATGCGGCATCTGGCGTTGTTTTTGCACCGAATGGACCGGAAACCCCGACTGGAACAGATCGACGCCGATCCCGAATCGCTCGGTGCGATCTTCGCCGAGCAGATGCTGACCCCCGAACAGGAAGGCCAGCCGAGAACGTGGTGGTATGACCCCCAGAATCCACGCGGATGTTGGATCACCGAAACACTCGACGGCACATATCACGCCACCGTCGGAACAACCGTGCCGGCCACCGGGCGGCTCCAAGAGTTCGAGCTGGAAAGTGGCCTAGCAGCATTCTTTCGCGACGATGCCGGCATGGTGTGGCCGATACCCCCGCGCGGGCTGGACTACTTCAACAGCGGCTATGCCGGAACAGGACCCCAGGAACTGGTCGAAGCGGTGACAGCGCTGCGCATCAACGCCGCGGCCGACATCGACACGGCAGCGCACATGACCGCGGACGCGGCACTGTCAGAACTGATCATGACTCACACGCCACCACTCAACGTTTCGCAGCACCAGATCAACGCCCTCCTACCGTGACGGGACTGGCGCGGCTTACAGTTCGAGTCCGTCGCGGTGGCGGTTTCGGTTGTGGCCGTCGATGGTGCGCTCGCGGGTGAGGTCGCGGTATCTGGTGATGAGGTATTGGCGGCGGTCGAGGAGCTGGCGGGCGTGGTGTGCTCGCGGCGGTGTCGGTGGTGGTGGCCAGGTAGGCCGCGGCGCGCTGGGCGGCGGTGTGGCGGTGGCGGCCGGGGGTTGGGGTGCCCAGGTGTTGGGCCCAGGGCAGATCGGCGGCTAGTGCGTCGGTGAGGGTGTGGGCGGGTG
>DASWBF010000275.1:0-4643 GCA_036390735.1 Mycobacterium sp.
CAATAATAGATATAGTGATTTCGTGTGATTCGGGGAGTGGTGGACGATGGCCGTGATGACCGCGCAGCTGCCGCTGGCGCCCGAGGACGCGCGCCCGGTCGGTGCGGCCGCGGCGATCGTCGAGGACGCCGATGGCGGCCGGGTGTTCGTGCACGGCAACCTGGTCTACGCGTGGGATGCCGGCGACGCCGCGGGGCGCCGCTTCGCGGCGGTGTCGCTGATGCGGATTAAGGCGGCCACCCAGCTGCTGCAGGCCGCGCGCACCGCCGGCGACCCGTTCGTCCGACTGTGCGTGGAGTTCCTGGCCCGCACCGGCCTGCGCAAAGGCGAATTCCTCGATCTCACAGTCGATTCCGTGGTGCAGATCGGCGCCGCGTACTGGTTGCATGTGCCGCTGGGGAAGCTGCGCACCGACCGCTACATCCCGTTGCATCCCCAACTGAAGGATCTCCTCGACGCCTGGCTCGCCGCCCGACCCACCAGCCTGCGCAGCCGCTACTTGTTCGTCGAGCACGGCCAACGCATCGGCGAGGGCCGCGTGGATCGGGCCGTCGCCCAAACCGCCCGCGCCGCCGGGATCGGCCACGTCAGCCTAGATCCAGCACGGCCGGATGGCGGCGCGCGGCAAGCAATTCGGCAATCGGCGCGCCTTGTCCGACCGTAAGGTCGACGTCAGCGTGCTCGCCGCCGAAAATCACCACCGGTAACCCGGCGGATCGCCCATCTGCTGAGGATCTCAGTCCGTCCCACACACCGGTGGGATCAATCACGCAGGTGACGCAGCCGCAGCGAATCAGTCCTTCGGTCAGCACCGCTGCGGTGAATGTCTTGCCCCGCCCTTTCTTTGCCCAGGATTCCGAACGTCGCTGTAACACTGTCTAGAGGCAAAGTGAAGTCCCGGCCAGCTCAATACCAGCCTGACTGTCTGGATGCATTCGGCGTTGGGTGGTCATCGCATTTCCTGAGCTAAACGGCTTGACGCCACCTCGAGTATCCAGAGTCGAAGCGTCCGGCGGCGGCCTGACACCAGTATGAGCGGCCTTCATTTCGCCTCAGGCCCCCCGGCTGCTGCGACGACAGGGGCGCGCGGCGGCGCGGCGGCATCAGGGGCTCACGGGATGCGTCTGTTGGCTGAGCAAAGCAGTCCGAGCATGAGCGCCAGATGCTCGGAGTCGGCGCGGGGCGGTTGGGCACGGTCGGCGGCGCTGATTCCGCCGGGTGCTGGCAAGAAGACCGTCGACTGACCGCGAAGGCCTCCGAAGCGGCCGTGTGTGAGCGCTTCCATTCCGCAGCTGAATAGCTCGGTATGGTATTCGCCTGGGTAGTCCTTGCCCATGTACTTGTCAGCGAAACTGTCCTCAACAACCAGCTCACGTTTGTGATACCGCTGGAATGGCAGGCCGGCGGTGCGCCGACGCAGGAATGCCTTTGTTGCCGCGGAAATTTCGGGGTTGCGGTCCTCCATGCGGTGGCCAAGCTCGTGGACCATCGACGATGAGTCACTGAAGGTCACTTCGGCGCTGACACCCGTTACTTCCGTGGTGACGCGTTTCCGTGGCCCCTTGACGTAGATGACTTCGCGGGGCTCTCCCCCATCGCGTGTCAGCGCGGTCGCGTATTGAATCGTCGCGTGTTGGCGGCGGCTTTGGTTGTACTGCGCCACCAATTCGCCGACCCGCTGCTCGTTATCGGGTGTGCGCGGGACGAAGATCGATTCTGCGCTGTAGCGGTCGCGCACCGATGAGCCGCCGCCGCGGGCTACCTCTTCGGGTGAGTCGAGGTAGTGGGTGAACCGGAAGCGGCCGTACTGCAGGGCGTCGTTGAGGTCGAACACTTCGGTTCGGGTGCGCCGGCTGCGTTGTCGGGCGCCGGCGGTGTAGTGCGCCCTGGCCTTGGAGCGTTTGGCGAGCATGGGGCCCAGAGCGTTTGCACGCTCGACCATTTCGTCGGGGTATAGCGCGGTGGTGGCACTGAACATGGCGCGGTCGGTTTTAGTCATCTTGGCGGTGTTGGACGGGATGAACGTGGCAGTGCCGAAGCTGCGTTCCCTGGCCAGTTCCTCGTAGTACACGTTCCGCGCGATCGCGCACCGTTGCTTGTTGATCTCGTTGCTCCGCTCGGTGGCCTGGCGGTAGATGTCCTGTTTGGCGGCGATGTAGGTGTCGCGGGCGGCATCGATCGCGGTGGCGGCCTCGTCGCAGACGAACGATCTCCCGCGGCGGTGAGGTAGTCGTCGGTGCGTGTCTTGGCTTCACGCCATTCGGATTCGATCCGTTCAAGTTCCGGCGCGATGGCGGCCGCCTCTGCGTTGACCGACGCGTCGTTAAGTCCGCGCTCGGCATAGGCCTGGTCGATCTTGTGGTCGGCGATGTCCCGCACGACCGCGCCGTGCTCTAGGACGGCATCTAGGTACGCCTCATGAACGTCGGGGTCGCAGCTGCGGTCGGGGTCGCGCAGCACTGTCAGCGCCTCGTTGACGGTGGCCGCGGTGACGGTGCGGCGTTGTTCGAGGGCCGACAGTGCCGTGGTGTCGGGATCGGCGGTCGCGGCGACTGTGTGCTCGTCGCTGGCCGGCGGCGCCGCGGCCGCGGCCTGTCGGGCGGCGTAGCGCATCCGTTGGTAGGCCCGCCGCCGGTCGCCACGCGTGCAGGGGCAGCGCCGGCCGCCGTCGACTACTGCTCGGCACATGCCAGTGGGTGTCGTGGCTGCGGCATGGTCAGTGGATGATCGGGCCGTCGGTGTCGGTGTCGGCATCCTCGTCCGCCATGGCTGCGTCTAGGGCGTCCCAGCCGGAGTCGGAGAGCCGCCCCCTGCCGTTGCCGGCGACGAGCATGGCGGCCGCCACGTCGGCAAGGGTGTCGCGGGTGGGGGTGAACACGTAGTCGAGGTTGGGTTCAGCGACGCGTACCTTCTTGGGCAGGCTGCCGGCGAGAATCTCGCGGACGATCGCGACAAGCGAGGGGTCACCGCCGAGCAGGCCGCCGGCGATTCCGCCGGGTTCATCGGGTTGCGGTCGCTCCAGTGCGCTGTAGGCGATCACACCGCGGTCGGTGCTGAATGTGATGTGGTGGGAGCCATTTCGGTTTCTGTGTCTTCCTGTTCCGCGGTTACTGGTCGATCTCGATGAAGATGTTGCGGGCAGCGATCGGGTGGCCTGCGCTTCGGCGGCTTTCTAGGCCGGGTTGGGTGTGAGGCGACCGATGGTCAGCTGATAAGTCATGGCGGGCTGAAGGACAAGACCGTTGGTTGCAGCGGTGAGGCTGTGGCGCAGGGTCCTCAGACGCGCCGCGAGGTTGGCGTTGAGTTCGGCCAATTCGATGGTGGCCGCTCCGACCGCGCCGGCGTGCAGGGTGTTGCCGGCGGCGTCGACGTGCAGCTGTCGCACGGCGTCATCGGTGATGCGCAGGCTGCTTTGTTGCAGCGCAGTGATTTCGGAGAACACCGCGTCGATCGGCGCGAGTTGCCTCTTGTAGTCCTGCAACTGGCGCACCAGCTCGACCAGGGTGTCCCATGCGTGGCAGGCGGCGTCGGTGATTTCCGTGTTGCGTCTGGCCACCATGTCGTCTCGGTGCCTGGTGGGCGGCGGGACGAGGTTGGCGCGGGCGCGCCAAATACGATGCGCCCGTAAATAAATTCCGTCAAGGGTCTGTTCGAGGTCAATCCGCACCCGGTGGATGTCGAACAGATCGCTGTTCCATGCGGCGCTGGAGCGGATGTCACGGCTAAGCAGGGTGGCCACAGCGACCAGATGCGGCTCACGCCATACCAGAGCCGCCGCCCCAGGTTGCATGCGCCAAAGCCATCGGCTGAACCATTCGCGGCGCAGAGTCTCCCCGTTTGCGTAACGGTCGAGTTCTTCGGGGACCGCGGGCCAGTCGATGCACGCAGCGTCGAGGGTCGTGAGCTCGTCGGCGGTGTACAGCCAGTGTGGATGAACTTTGGCACGGCGGCGCGCGAATCGGAACAGAACTGCGGCAGCGCCCAGACCAATGGCGATGTAGCCGAAAGGCCTTGATGCGCTGAGCATCTCGACGACGGACACGCCGGGATGTGGCCTCCAGTGCAGCAGCATCATGACGGCTGCCAAGCCCGCGGCTGCCAGTGCGCCGGACTTGGCGAACGGCTCGATGACGTGTGCAGCGCGGGCGATCTCAGTCCACACGAGGTCGCCGCGGGCGGCCGGGTGGTCAACTGTTCGGATTCGACAATGTTGTCGAGGTCGTCGCCGTGGGCGCGGGCTTTGCGTTGCAGGTCGGCCGGCAGGGCGCCGGCGTCGATGGCATCCGAACGCGGCAGCGCGGCCATGGTGTCGCTCGAGTAGTCGTAGTCCAGGGGCGCGCGCACGCCGGCGTCGATCGGCGGGTGTAGCGGCACCCGACTGTCTTGAGCGTAGCCATCCGTCTGCGTCCAGTTCGTGTCTGATTCCGGCTCGTCGAACTGCTCGGTGCCCACTTCAATCCCCTCATCGCAGATCTGCATGTAGTCACTATCGGCGCTTCGAGCGACACGGCCGATGAACGGCGGCGGCGGCTGGGTAGCGCTCCCTGGTGACCTGCGTCTGAAGGGTTCGCCGACAGCCGCAGGTTTCACTTCACCTCGGTTCAGCTCCTCTCCCCGTTGGCGATGCCGCGGGCCCCGCGGCC
>DASWBF010000276.1:0-1959 GCA_036390735.1 Mycobacterium sp.
ACGCGAACTACGCCGCACGCGACGCCGAACTGTGGGGCGCAGGCACGACGTGCGCGTCGGATTCGAAGAAGTTCGGCTCTGGGAGTCGAACCTGATGACCGAATGGCACGCCCGCTACCGCGGCCCCGGCGTAATGATCTACTGGCACGTCGAGAAGGGCCGGCTGTGCGTGTACAGCCAGCTCAAATCCTGCTCGTCCTCCGAGGTCGCGGCGATGATGGAAGGCCTGCTGCACCACGGCACCGACGTGCCGATCCAGGCCAACTACGTCGACACCCACGGCGCCTCCGAGGTCGGGTTCGCCTTCACCCACCTGCTCGGCTACTCGCTGCTGCCGCGCTTGAAGAACATCGGCGCCGCGCGGCTCTACCTACCCGATGCCGGCCGCGGCGTGTCGGTGCCGCACCTGCAGACGGTGCTGACTCGGCCGATCCGCTGGGAGCTGATCGCCGAGCAGTACGACCAGATGGTCAAGTTCGCCACCGCTCTGAAACTGCGCACCGCCGAGGCCGAGCAGATCCTGCGCCGCTTCACCCGCCCCGGCCCGCAGCACCCCACCTACGCCGCCCTCGTCGAGCTCGGCCGCGCGGTCAAGTCCACCTTTGTCGCCCGCTACCTGCGCTCGGAAGCGCTGCGCCGCGAGATCAACGATGGGCTGCAGGTGGTGGAGAACTGGAACTCCGCCAACGGCGCCCTGTTCTACGGCAAGGACCGTGAACTCACCGGCGCGGATCGCGACAGCCAAGAAGTCAGCGTTCTGGCGCTGCACCTGCTGCAATCCGCGCTGGTCTACGTCAACACCCTGCTGCTGCAACGCATCCTGGCCGACCAGCCCATCAACCTCACCGCCGAAGACCGGCGGGCGCTGTCGCCGCTGTTCTGGACCCACGTGCGCCCGTACGGCACCTTCGAGCTGCACCTGGACCGGCACCTCGACCTCGACCCGCACCCGGTCAGCGCATGACAACCCCGCCGGCAACACCTCAGCGACGGACCCCGCCGAAACGCAAAGCCCGCCAGCTGGCCAAACACCTGCGCGACGAACGACCCGATTACGCCTATCTGAAGGCCGTCTTCCGGGCGCTGCGCGACGAACTCGACGTCGACGTGCAACGCCAACCCAAGACGCTGCCCTACGTGCCCAGCGAGGACGAGATCCGCCGCTACTACCAGACCGTCTGGCAAGCCCGGCGCAGCGGCGACATGATCCTGATCAAGACACTGCTCTACACCGGCGTCCGCGTGGCCGAGCTTGTCGCCATCGGCATCGATGACGTCCACCTGGACGCCTGCCGGATCCGCATCACCCACGGCAAGGGCGGCAAAGACCGGGTCGTGCCGTTCCCGCAGACCTTCCGCGAGACCCTGGCCCTGCACATCGCCGATCGGCACAAGACCGGCGGCACCTACCTGTTCGAATCCTCCTGGAAGAAGCCATATTCGACCCGAGGCGTGCGCGCCCTGCTCGCCCGCTACGCGAACGCCGCCGGGCTGCCGCACAACATGCCGCCCCACCGGCTGCGGCACTTCCTGTTCACCTGGCTCAAGACCCAAGGCATCGACGACGCCCTGATCCAGCCCTACAGCGGCCACGCCAGCCGCCAATCACTCGAGATCTACAGCAGACTCGCGCTCAGCGACGCCCAAGCCAGCTACGACCAAGCCATCGGCCGATTCCCCGTCTGAAGATCATTCCCAGTTTGCGGCTGGCGACACGCTCAGGAGGTCCGGGCCTGATGGTCAGGTGGATGTGGTGGCGGTCGTGGCGGGTGGCCTCCCACAAGCCCTTATCGGCGCCCAAGCGGGCCACAAACCGCTCGGCGACCTGACCCCATTCGCGGTCGGCGAGCACCCGGTCGGTGTTCGGGTTGGCCAACGCGATCCGATACACCCCCCGATCACCCGGGTCGTGTTGGTGGGCGTTGACGAACCGCTGCATGCGCTGCGCGCGCACCCGCC
>DASWBF010000277.1:0-2433 GCA_036390735.1 Mycobacterium sp.
CAGCGCTGTGGGTGATGGACGTGTCGATGCGGCTGTTCGGGTTCAACTCGTGGAGTGTGCTTGCGCCGCAAGCACTCGAAGGCGTGGCAGCGGTGGCGGTGCTGTACGCCGCAGTGCGACGTGTCAACGGTGCGACGGCCGCTCTGTTGGCCGGGGCGGTGCTCGCGCTGACCCCCGTCGCCGCGCTGATGTTTCGGTACAACTACCCCGACGCGATGCTGGTGTTGCTGCTCGTGGCCGCTGCCTACTGCGTGCAGCGCGCCTGCGAAAACGAAAGCAGCCGTTGGTGGTTGCCGCTGGCAGGGGTCGCGGTCGGCCTCGCGTTTCTGGCCAAGATGGCGCAGGCGTTCTTGGTGGTGCCGGGATTCGCGGTGGCGTATCTGCTCAGCGCGCATGCGCCGCTGCGGACGCGTCTGACACGCTCGGCGTCCGCGGCCGTCGCGATGCTGGTGTCCGGCGGTTGGTATCTCGTGTTGGTGACTCTGTGGCCCGCGGATCGACGCCCGTACATCGGCGGATCGCAGCACAATAGTATGTCGAACTCGCACTGGGCTACAACGGATTCGGCCGACTGACCGGAGACGAGCCGGGTGGGCTGGGTAATCCCAATCACGATGCCGGCTGGGCGCGGCTGTTCGGCGCCGGCATGGGCGCCGAGATCGCGTGGCTGATTCCTGCCGCGGTGATCTGCCTCGCGGCAGCGCTGGTGATCACCCGGCGGGCACCGCGCACGGACGCGGTCCGAGGAGTTTACGTCATGTGGAGCGGCTGGCTGGTGGTGACCGGCGCGGTGTTGTCGTACTCCAGCGGCATCATCCATCCCTACTACACGGTCGCGCTGGCCCCGGCCGTCGCGGCAGGCATCGGCATCGGCGCTGCGACAGCGCTTTCCGGCGCAGTGCTGGTGACGACGGTACTGTCCTGCGTGTTGCTGGCACGCACTCAAACGTGGCTACCGTGGCTGCGGCCGACGATTGCGGTCACCGGCGTCGGTGCGGCGCTCTGCTCATCGTCGTCGGGCGGTCTTCCCGGGCGGCTTCCCGCGCGGTCGCGGGCCTTGCGGTTGCCGCGTGCTTGGCGGGCCCCGCCGCGTACTCCGTGGCCACCACGATGACACCGCACCACGGCGCCGTCCCCAGCGTGGGAACTTCGCGCGCAACGGGTTTCGGCCCTGGCGGCTTGTTTGACTCACCCGAACGGTCGCCCCAGCTCGTGGCTGCGTTAACCGCAGACGCCGACCAGTTCACGTGGACCGCTGCGACCGTCGGCTCGTCGAACGCCGCCGGCTACCAACTGGCCATCGGCGAACCGGTGACGGCGGTCGGCGGCTTCAACGGCACCGATCCCGCACCGACCCTCCACCAGTTCCGAATGCTGGTCATTGACAGAAGGATTCACTACTTAATCGGGGCGACGATGCGGGCACCGATGCGCCCTGCCTCGGTCGGCAGCGGCGAGGCGACAGACATCGCCGCATGGGTGGCCGCCCATTCCCTGGCCCGCACTATCGACGGCGTCACCGTCTACGACCTGACCGCGGGAACTCACAGCTGACGCATAGCGTCGGCCCACGGTGTACCCACCCAGGGTCGCCAGCATGGTGCCATGAGCGACACCGCTGTGAACCCTGACGTCGACATCGATCTGCGCGACCGCTTTCGGCCCCGGCCCGACGCCGCCACGTTGGCGCGCTCGCGCGGCGTGCCCGTCCTCGACATCGTGGTGCCGGTGTACAACGAGCAAGTCAACCTTGCGAACTCAGTGCGTAGACTGCGCCGCTATCTGCGACAACACTTTCCGTTCGAAGCCCGAATCACGATCGCGGACAACGCCAGTACCGACGACACCCCGCAGATCGCCGCGCAACTGGCCGAAGACCTGACGGACGTGCGTGTGGTGCGGCTGGAACAGAAGGGCCGCGGACGCGCTCTGCACGACGTGTGGAGCACCTCGGACGCTCCGGTGCTGGCGTACATGGATGTCGACTTGTCCACCGACCTCGCGGCGCTCGCGCCGTTGGTGGCTCCCCTGATTTCCGGCCATTCCGACCTCGCGATCGGCTCTCGCCTGGCCCGAGGATCTCGAGTGGTGCGCGGCGCCAAGCGGGAAGTGATTTCGCGTTGCTACAACCTGCTTCTCAAGTCGGCGTTGGCGGCCGGCTTTTCGGATGCGCAATGCGGGTTCAAGGCGATCCGCTCCGACGTGGCTCGGCGGCTGCTCCCCCACGTCACGGACACCGGGTGGTTCTTCGACACCGAACTGCTGGTGCTCGCGCAGCGCAGCGGCCTGCGCATCCACGAGGTCCCGGTGGACTGGGTCGACGACCCCGACAGCCGTGTCGACATCGTCGCCACCGCCGCCGCCGATCTCAAAGGTATCACCCGGCTGATGAAAGGTTTTGCCACCGGGGCGATTCCGGTGCAGACGCTCGCT
>DASWBF010000278.1:0-3721 GCA_036390735.1 Mycobacterium sp.
CGCAGTGGTCAAGGGTGCGGAGGGGCCGATCACTTACCACCTGGTGTTGGGTGAGTGCGCCGACGCGGGCCGTGTGGGCGTGGGCCGTGGTCCGCTTATCGGCCGTGACCGTGAGTTGGCGCGGCTGCAGAGGAGCTGGGCCCGCGCGCAGGCGGGCACGCTGACCGTGCCGGGTGTGGTGTTCCGTGGTGAGCCCGGCATCGGTAAGTCTCGGTTGGCCGCGGCGGCCGTCGAGCTCGCCGAGGACTCGGGTGCGGTGGTGTTGGAGTTGATCGGGTCACCGTTTCACACCGACACCGGGCTGCATCCGGTGCGCACCCTGATCGAGCGCCGCTGTGGCATCGATCGGATGACCGATCCGGCCGAGCAGCTGCGCATGCTGCACGCCGAGGTGGCGGCCCGGTCGCTGGATCCGGTGCGGCTGGTGCCGTTGTTGGCCCCGGTGTTGGGCATCGCGCCCGCCGCCGGCTATGAGCCGGTGCCCGCTGAGGGCCGCAAGCTCTATGAGCTGATCGGCGAGGCGGTGCGGGAGTACCTGCTGGCGTGTCTGGGTGATGATGCCGGGCTGCTGGTCACCGAGGACGTGCAGTGGTTTGACGCGTCGACCCTGGAGGTGCTCGGCTGCCTGCTGACTGCGGCGCGAGGGCGGCTGCTGGTGGTGATCGCCGGGCGGCCCGGGGGTTGGCTGCCGGGCGGCTGGCGCGTCAAGGTTTTTGACCTTCAACCGTTGACCGATGAGCAGGCCGACAGGCTGATCACCGCCTTGGATCCCAGCCTCCCGGCGAAGGACCGGGCGGCGGTGTGCGCCCGCTGCGACGGTGTCCCGCTCTACATCGAGCAGCTTGTCCGGGGGGCGCGTGAGAAACCGGCCGGCGACTCGGCCGAGACACGGGTGCCGGATGCGCTGTATGAGCCGTTGCTCGCCCGGCTACACGCGAGTGCCGAGGTGGTGCCGGTGGTGGAGGCGGCCGGGATCATCGGCCGCCATGTCGATCGCGGCCTGTTGTGTTCGCTGGTCGCCCTAAGCGAGGACGAGGTCGACCACATCATCGACGAACTCGAAGACGCGCTGGTATTGGAGCCGTCTGGAACCGACGGGTGGCAATTTCGCCACGAATTGCTGCGCGAAGTGGCCGCCGAGTTGGCGCCCCCCAGCGTGCGCCGGGGGTTGCACGCCAAGGTGGCCGATGCCCTGGTGCACCGTGTGGACGGTGGAGACCCGGACTGGGGGTTGGTTGCGCGCCACTACGAGCAGGCGCAGCGGTTCGACTCGTCGGCCTGGGCCTACCAGCAGGCCTCCGCGGCTGCCCGGCGGCGCGGGGCGCTGGCCGAGGCGCGCACCTACCTGACCCTCGCATTGGCCGGGCTGGACCGTGCCACATCCGGCCCGGACCGCGACCGGCGGGAAATCGCGCTGCGGCTGGAGCGGGGATTCCTCACCACGGCCGTATCGGGCTATACCGAAGTCGGTGACTTCGAGCGGTGCCTGCAGCTGTGGGGGACCGAGCTGTGGGACGACGACCTGGTCGTAACATTGTTCGCCCTGGCGGGCTATTACACCCTACGCGCTGACCTGCGCCGGGCCGCCCAGGTGCTCGAGTCGCTGCGCGCGGGGGCCGGGGAGGGGCCGCCCTGGTTGCGTCCGGTGATCGATGGCGGGTTCGGGGTGGTGGCGTGGCTTCGCGGCGAGTTCGATGCCGCCGGTTCCTACCTCGAGCAGGCGACGAGGGGGCTGGCCTCGGCAGACCTGCACGAGATCGACGCGGTGTGGATCCAGCCCGACGAGCCGGTCGCATCGGTGCACGTCTACCTGGCCTTGGTCCGCCTCGTGCGCGGCGATTTCAGCGGCGCCGAGACTGAGCTGGCGCAGGCGGCACGCCGGGCCGACGAGCTTGGCTTCCCGCAGGGCCCGTACGTGCGAGCCATGGCGTGCTACGTAGAGATCTGGCTGCGCATCGAAGGCGGTCAGCTCGACCGGGCAGCGGTGCTGGCGGCCAACCTGATCGACGAGGGCGAGCGGCGCGACTTGGACGTATTTCGGCTGTTGGGAGGTACTCAGCAGGCCGCCGTCAGCGCCGTCAGCGCCCTAGGTGGCTGGTGTTTTGCATGGCAAACAATCTTCCACCACCAAAAATCGCGATTTCCGGGAGAGTGATTTGGTCGGCAGGTCGCCGAAAGTCGCTCAGCGTCCGTTCTGTGCGGTGCCGGTTTTGGCCGATTTCGCCTTGCGCGTGAAACTGCCCGTTCGACACCACCGCCCTCTAGCCGCGCTGGGTGCCGAGGACCCCGACCCGACCGCGCTGTCGAATCACGTGGCGACGATGAGGACGTTCGTCGAGACCTTTCGCATGGTCGGGCTGAACGTGTACGCCGCGTTCCACGACGGTGTGGTGGCGCGGTTGTTGACCGCCGCCGGCCAACCCGAGCAGGCCCGCGCCCACCTGGACACCGCTCTGCAGCTGGCGCGTGACACCGGAGTGCGTTATTACGACGCCGAACTGCTGCGGCTGCGCGCTCACACCCAGGTCGACCCCGACCCCCGCCGAGCCGACATCCGCGCCGCCCTCCAGCTCGCCCGCCGCCAAGGCGCTCCCCTGTTCGAACTGCGCGCCGCCCTCGACGACGTCGAACTACGCGGTCAGGCCGCGCGCGGCGCTCTCACCGACTCGGTTGGGCGCATGCCCGCCGACAGCGGGTCGCCGGAACTGGCCCGAGCGAGGACGATTTTGGGGCTAACCGATCCAGCGATCGGGTAGCCGATTCCTGGCGCGGGCACGACTGGCTCTTGCCAATCGAAAAGTGACCCAGCTCACGTGACATGTGTCAGGTGCGCGTCGCCCAAACTTGCCAACCTGGGTCTAGACAGTTATCCAGTACCCGCGGTACCGTTTCTGGACACAAAAGGCATCGATGTAAACCTCACAGGGGGAGGGTTCGGATGGCTCGAACGCGCATTGTCAGGCGCTGGAAGCGCAACATGGAAGTCGGCGACGACCGCGAGTACGTCGAGACGCTGGCCACCCTCTCCGAGGGATCCGTGCGCCGCAACTTCAACCCTTACACCGACATCGACTGGACCGACCCGGAGTTCGCGGTCACCGAAAACGACCCGCGCTGGGTGCTGCCGGCGACAGACCCGATTGGCCGGCATCCCTGGTACCAGGGATGCCGCTGGATAAGCAGATCGCGATCGGGATGTGGCGTCAGGCCAACGTCGCGAAGGTCGGTCTGCACTTCGAGAGCATCCTGATCCGCGGCCTGATGGAATACACGTTCTGGGTGCCCAACGGATCACCTGAGTACCGCTACTGCCTGCACGAGTCCGTCGAAGAGTGCAACCACACGATGATGTTCCAGGAGATGGTGAACCGCATCGGCGTGGACGTGCCGGGCATGCCGCGGTTGCTGCGCTGGGTGTCGCCACTCATCCCGCTCGCCGCCAGCCCACTGCCGATCGTGTTCTTCTTCGGGGTGCTGGCCGGTGAGGAGCCCATCGACCACACGCAGAAAAACGTTCTGCGTGAGGGCAAGTCGCTGCACCCGATCATGGAGCGGGTGATGGCGATTCACGTCGCCGAGGAAGCGCGTCACATCTGCTTTGCCCATGAGTACCTGCGCAAGCGAGTTCCAAACGTGCGCCGACGTCCTAAGTTCTGGCTGTCGTTGCACGTTCCGATCATCATGCGGGTGCTGTGTTCGGCGATCGTGATTCCGCCGCGCA
>DASWBF010000279.1:0-12469 GCA_036390735.1 Mycobacterium sp.
ATGGCTCGACCGCGCCGACATCGATCAGCTGCTGGACGACCGAATGATCGACGCTCAGCTGCTGCAGTCCAGAGGCATTCAGCAGATACGTGCGCGAGTCACCGATGTTGACCACCAACCAGGACGGCACGTCGTCGGCCGCGGTGGCGATCACTCCAGTCAGCGTCGTTCCCGGTGGCCGCCCGCGTTCAGCCGATATCCGACCGATCCGCTCGCGGGCGTCCGCCAGACATCTCGCGACCATCTCGTCCGTCACGTCGGCGCGATCGACGAGAGGCAGCATCGACTCGACTGCCACGCGGCTCGCGACCTCGCCGCCCGCGTGACCACCAACACCGTCCGCTACGACGAAGACGGGCGGTTTCGCGCAGTATGAGTCCTGATTCTGCTCTTGATTCTGCTCGTGTACCGCACCGACATGGGTCGCCACACCCCACTGCACTGTCGCGCCGCCGACGCGGGCACGCTCGGTCACGCCGCAATCTTATGTTCGAAACGGCCGATGCGGGGGCGACTGCCTCAAGTAGTCACACAGATACAGTCGAAGTCGGTCTGAAGCCCGAGCGGCAGCTCCGCGCCGCGGAACAGGCCGCTGGCGGGTGTGGCGCCCGACAACGCGTCAGCGGCCAGAATCATCGCCGCGCCGGTCCAGGTGGTGCGTTCCTCGGGCCAACGCTTGCCGTCAGCGAAAACCAAACCGGTCCAATATGATCCGTCTTCCTCGCGCAGATGCTGCATCGCGGTGAATTGCTCCATGGCGGCGCCGTGATAGCCAATCGCGTCCAGCGCCATCACCAGTTCACAGGTTTCGGCACCGGTCACCCACGGCCGGTCAGCGACGCAACGCACCCCGAGGCCGGTGACGACGAAATCGCGCCATCGCCGCTCGATGCGGGCGGTGGCGGCGGGACCCCGCATTGCTCCGCCGAGGATCGGGTAGTACCAATCCATCGAATGGCGGTCCTTCTCCTCGAACGCGTCGGGATGCGCGACGATCGCGTGGCCCAACCGGCCGACGGCGACCTCCCACTCCGGCTGCGGCTCGCCGAGGAAATCCGCGAGCGCCAGCGCGCACCTCATGCTGTGGAACACGCTGGCGCAGCCGGTCAGCAACGCCTCGGGCATGGGGCCAGATTCGCTTCGGGCCCAGCAGATCTCGCCATAACCGATCTGCAGGTCCAATACGAAGTCGATCGCCGCACTGACCACCGGCCACATCGTGGTTGCGAAACCACGCTCGCCGGTGAGCAGCACGTGATGCCAGACCCCGGCAGCGACGTAGGCGCAGAAGTTGCTGTCGCTGTTGGCGTCCTCGACCGCTCCGGCGCGCAACTGAATCGGCCAGGAACCGTCCGGACGCTGCATCTGCCGGCACCATTCGAAGGCCGCGCGCGCCGGCCCCATAAGGCCCGCTGTGGTGAGCGCCATCGCGCATTCCACGTGATCCCACGGATCGGTGTGCCCACCGGGGAACCACGGGATGGCGCCTGACGACTCCTGCGCGGCCGCGATCGACAACGCCGTCTGTCTGCACTGGTCTTCGGTGAGGACGCCGGCAACAGACGGCAGCCCGTGTGTCCACCTCATGCGCTACCCCGGGCCGCTTGCCTCTCGACAACCGGCTGAACCGGTTGCGCGACTTGCGGTTTAGCGAAGTACATCGCCACGCTCTTGCCCACCAGCGGGTTGAGCACAGCCTCGGCCATCCGGGTGACCCTGGGCTGTCGCGTCAGGTCCCACACCAGCATCTTGTGGTACGCCGTCACCGCTGGATGATCCGATTGCTCCACTCCGACTGCGCATTTCAACCACCAGAACGGAGAGTGCAGGCCGTGCGCGTGGTGGGTGTGGGTGAGTGTCAATCCGGCACCGAGGAATTTGGCGCGCAACTCGCTGGCCCGATAGATGCGAACGTGGCCGCCCTCGTTACTGTGGTACTTGTCGGAAAGCCACCAGCACACTCGTTCGGGAAACCACCGTGGAACCGTAACAGCCAGTGAGCCACCAACTTTCAGCACTCGAATCAGTTCGGCGATCGCAGCGTCATCGTCCGGAACATGCTCGAGAATCTCCGAGGCGATCACGCAGTCGAATGTCCCGTCGGCGTATGGCAACGCCAGCGCGTCGCCGACCACCGCCTCCGCAGTGGCCGATGCGGGCACCTGACCGCCCTCTGCCATCGCGGTCAAGATGGTGTCCACGCCCTGGAGTTCAACCGCGTCCTGATCGAATGCGACGACGTCAGCACCGCGGCGGTACGCTTCGAATGCGTGCCGGCCTGCCCCGCAACCCACGTCTATCACCTTGGTCGACGGGCCGATGCCCAGCCGGTCGAAGTCCACTGTCAGCACTGCTCGGTCCCCTTGCCGGACCTGGCGATCGCCCGCTTGTACACCCGCACCGTCTGAGCCGCCACCGATTCCCAGCTGAACACCTCCAGGGCCCGCCGCCGGCCGGCCTCGCCGAGGCTGCGCCGCTTCTCGGGTGAATCCAACAGGTCCCCCAGTGCGCGGGTCAATTCGCCGATGTCGGCAGGCGCCACCAACTCGGCGCAGGCGCCGTCGGTGCCGAGAACCTCGGGCAGCGCACCGACGCGGCTGGCCACCACGGGCGTGCCGCTGGCCATCGCCTCCACTGCCGGCAGCGAAAACCCTTCGTACAGAGACGGTATGCACGCGACTTCGGCGGAGGCGAACAGCGCGGCCAGCTCGTCGTCTGGGAGTCCGCTCTTGATGTGGACGATGTCGGAAATGCCCAGTTCTGCAATGAGCTTGTCGGTCGGGCCGTTGGGTTCGACCCGGGCGACCAGTTGCAGTTCGAGATCGCGCTCGGCACGCAACCGCGCCACCGCGTGCAGCAGCGTCGCCACCCCCTTGAGGGGGATGTCGGCGCTGGCGATAGCGATGACTCGGCCCGGCCGACGCGGGCGGGACGACGGTTTGAACCGCTCCGTGTTCACGCCCAGCGGAACGACGTGCAGCTGATCCGGTGATACCGCGAAATCCGCGGCGATGTCGGCAGCCGACGACGACGACACCGTCAGCAATTCCGGGATGTGACGGGACACCTCCTGCTGCATCTTCAGGAAGCCATACCACCTGTGGACCAACGGCTTTCGCCACCAACGTGCCGCGGCCAGGTCCAGTATGCGGTCACGGGTGATCGGATGGTGCACGGTCGCCACGACCGGCAGGCCCGTCGCGGCGATCTTGAGCAGTCCGGTTCCGAGGCTCTGGTTGTCGTGGACGACGTCGAAGTCGCCGGCTCGACCGGCAAGCAACCGCGCGGCTCGCAGGCTGAAGGTGCGCGGCTCCGGAAAGCCGGCCGACCACATCGTGAGCAGCTCCAGCAGGTCGAAACGGCTGCGAATCTCGTTGGGCCACGGCACCCGGAACGGATCGGGCTCCCGGTAGAGATCCAGACTGGGCACCTCGGTGAATCGAACCCGCGGGTCGAGCACCTCCGGATAGGGCGGGCCGGAGAAGACTTCCACCTCGTGGCCAAGTTCGACCAGCCCGTGGCTGAGATGCCGGACGTAGACGCCCTGTCCTCCGCAGTGGGTCTTACTGCGGTAGGACAACAAGGCAATCCGCATGCTCACTCTTTCCGCCGTTGATTGCTCGCCTGACTGCGGCGCGCGATGGCACCGTTGAAAACGAATCTGCCATATGAGGTGCAGCGATCGGGGCCCGGGTTATACAGCGCCATATCTGCAGGCCGAACGGCCACAGGTGCAGTGGGCGCGGCGGCCTGCGATCGCGTCCTTGCCATGCATTGCGAACCCGGGGCGTCGGACGGACGCGGTCATGCGAGACTCGGACGATAGCTGGACATGTGTCCGGACTATAGTTCGACACCCATAAGGGCGCAACGCGCGACGGAGGCAGCGGTGACGGAAGAACACCTGCTGGAGGGCCGCGCCGCGGTGGTGGTCGGCGGCAGCCGGGGTGTAGGCAGGGCGGTGTCCGAATTGCTGGCGGCCTGTGGCGCCGCCGTCGTGGTGAACGGCCGGGACGCCGATGCGGCCGACGAGGTCGCCTCGGCGATCACGCGGAGCGGGGGACGGGCCGTCGCCCATGCCGGCTCACCGGCCGACGAAGCGACCGCTGACGCGCTGATCGAGACCTGCATGATCGAGTTCGGCCGGATCGACATCCTGGTCAACTGCGCGGGCATTGCCGGACGCCACGACTCGTCGATCCTGAACACCACGACCGATGAATTCGCCGAGTTCCTCGAGGCGCACCTCTGGACCGTCTTCCAGACCTGTCGCGCCGCAGCGCCGAGGATGGCGACGCAACGCAGCGGGGCGATCGTCAACACCAGCTCGTTCGCGTTCCTCGGCGACTACGGCGGCACCGGGTATCCGGCGGGGAAGGGCGGCGTCAACGGACTCACCATGGCGATCGCGGGGCAACTCAAAGAGCACGGCGTGCGGGCGAACGTCGTGTGCCCGGGCGCCAAGACCCGGCTGTCGAGCGGACCGGAGTACGAGGCCCACATCACCGACCTGCATTCCCGGGGCCTGCTCGACGACGCCACCAAGCAGATTGCGCTGGACGCGCCGCCGCCCGAGTACGCGGCACCGATCTACGCGTACCTCGCGAGCGACATGGCCGCCGACGTCACCGGCGAAATCTTCGTGGCCGCAGGTGGTTACGTGGGCAAGTTCAACCGCCCCGAGCAGGTGCTGCTGGGCTATCGCGACCACACCGACTTCCCGCCATGGTCAGTCACCGAACTCCATAAGTTGGTCAGACAAGAGAGGCCAAAGCATGCTTGACATTTCCGACGACAACCGCGTGCGCACGTTGACGCTGAACCGGCCCGAGGCGCTGAACGCGTTCAACGAGGCGCTGTACGACGAGACGGCACAGGCACTGCGGGCCGCGGCCGACGACCCCGACGTCGCGGTCGTCGTGATCACCGGCGCCGGCCGGGCGTTCAGCGCGGGCGCTGATCTCGTCGAGATGCAGGCGAACATCACCAATCCGCGCGAGAACGCCGGCCAGCACGGGTTCTTCACGATGCTCGAGGCCCTGGCGTCGTTTCCGAAGCCGCTGATCTGCGCCGTCAACGGTGTCGGGGTAGGCATCGGCGCCACGATCCTCGGCTACGCCGACCTCGCGTTCATGTCGACCGACGCCCGCCTGAAATGCCCATTCACCAGCCTGGGTGTAGCACCTGAAGCCGCGTCGTCCTATCTGTTGCCGCGGCAGGTGGGACGCCAGAACGCAGCCTGGATACTAATGTCGTCGGAATGGATCAGCGCCCAGGAGGCGCTCGAGATGGGTCTGGTGTGGAAGGTCTGCGAGCCGGGCGATCTGCTCGCCGAAACCTACCGGCATGCGAACACGCTTGCGACGAAACCCATTCCGAGCCTGATGGCGGTCAAGACCACGATGGCGGCCCCGCTGCGTCCGCAGATCGATGCCGCGATCGAGCGGGAGACGGCCCACTTCGCCGAACTGGTCGGTGCTGCGGCGAATGCCGCGGCGCTAAACGCTTTCACCGGACGCGACGACTAACTCAAGAGGTGAACATCATCAATCGGTTGATCGGTTCTGTTTTCGTCCTCGCTGTCTTCGGCGTCACCGGTTGCACGCAAGTGGTGTCCGGGGCGGCGATGGCTCCGACCTCAGTGGGGCCGACGGACATCAAGGCTCTGCTTCTCGACGAGGACGAAGTCAATTCGATCATGGAAACCAGCGATCTCGTCCTGGCCGAGTCCGGTGATGGTCCGGACGACACCATCGACGCCTGCCCGTCGGAGTGCCACGGCGGGATCTACATGAGCGGCGAAAAGGAGTACGGCAGTACTGACTTCACCGAGATGCGTTGGGAGGCGGTCGCATCGGAGAGTGGCAGCGTCGTGCAATCAGTGGCCAAGTTCCCGTCGTCGTCGGACGCCGCTGCGTTCGTCGAGGACCAAACCACGTCGTGGGACTCCTGCCGAAAGGTGACGATCACCGCCGTGAACAAGGAGGACGGCACGAAGAATCGGTACCAGGTGCGATCGGTTTCCGCGCAGCATGACAAGGTGACGGCGCTAACCGTGCTGGCGGACATGGACTGGCAGTGCCAGCATGTGCTGCAGGCGGTCTCGTCGTTCGTGCTCGACATCAGTGCATGCGGGTCGAACATCTCCGACCAAGCCGAAACCGTCGCGTCAGAGGTCGCTTCGAAGGTCGACAACAAATAACCCTCTGCGCCACACGGGTTTTCGCTAGCCGCTTCGGCGATAAGCGGTATCTCGGGCGTCACGAACCCACAGTTCGCCGTCACCGGCGGTCGCGCCTTCAGCGATGAGGGCGCGCTTGAGCACCTTGTGCGTCGCCGTGCTCGGCAGGTCGGGCGCGATACGCACGTAGCGGGGCCACGCCTTCGGCGACAGGTCGGGCTGCTTTGTGAGAAACGCCTCGAACGCCGACGGTGTCAACGTAGCGCCGTCCCTGAGCACGATGGCCGCCATCACCTGGTCGCCGACGTTCTCGTCGGGCACCGCGTACACAGCGACACGGTTACATTCGGGCAGCCGCAACAGGATTCGTTCGATCGGGGCGGCGGCCAGGTTCTCGCCGTCGACGCGCATCCAGTCCGCGGTACGGCCGGCCAGGTAGATCCAGCCGTCGACGTCGCGGTATGCCAGGTCACCAGACCAGTAGAAGCCGTGCCGCATACACTCCGCATTGGCCGCATCGTCGTTGTAGTACCCGCTGAAAAATCCGGTACCCGATGTGTTCACCAGTTCGCCGATGGCCTCGTCGGCGTTTGTCAACGCCCCGTTCTCATCGAAGCGAGCGACTGGGCACTCGGTGACGGTTTCACTGTTGTAAATCGCCACGCCCGGAAAGCCTTTGCCGATCGAGCCTTTCGGCGTCTCGGGTTCACGAGTGATGATCACCGCGTTCTCGGTCGACCCGAACCCGTCGTCGACATGCACGTCGAACCGACGAGCGAACTCCACGATGTCTCGGTCGCTGCCTTCGTTGCCGAACGCGACGCGGAGTGGGTTGTCGGCGTCGTCGGGTCGCTCCGGAGTGGCGAGGACATACGCGAGCGGCTTGCCCACGTAGTTCATGTAGGTGACTCCGTATCGACGGATATCCGACAGAAAGCCGGATGCCGAAAACTTCGCGGGAACCATCGCCGCACCGGCCACCACCGCGGGTGCCCAGCCGCCGACGACGGCGTTGGAGTGAAACAGAGGCATCGATATGTAGCAGATGTCATCGCGCGTCAGTTCGAACTTGGCGACTAGGGCCTGGCCCGCGAACAGCACCATGGCGTGAGCGACCTGGACGGCCTTGGGATTTCCGCTCGTGCCGGAGGTGAAGATCATCATGAACGTGTCGGTGGCGGTGGTCTCGCGGTGCGGCTGCAGCTCGCCCGCCGCGTCAACTCGGTGCCGCCACTCCTCGCTCGAGGTATCGACCAGGCGGATCCGACCGAGGTCAAGCCCGTCGAGCAGCGGCCGGTGTTCGGCGTCGGTGACCAAGATCTGGCAGTCGGCCCGCTGCGCGTCGGCCAGCAGAGCCTCGCCGCGGCGGGTGGTGTTGATGCCGCACAACACGTATCCGCCCAGCCCTGCGGCGGCCATCTGCGTCAGCATGTCGGGAGTGTTGCCGAGCAGCACCCCGACGTGCATCGGGCGGGTCGGGTCAGCGATCGCGAGCAGCGCCGATGCTTGCGCGGAGGCGTCGTGCAAGTGCTCACCCCATGTCCACTCCCGATCCTCGTGCTTGACGCCAACCGAGTCGTCGTTGATGCGGCCGCGCAGCAGCTGCTGGACCGTCTCAGTCACGCGCACTCCTCTCCCCCGAGCAGACGCGCTCATACTAAGGTGACCTAGTGAACTTCGACACCGTCATCCGCAACGGCCGGTGGTTCGACGGCAGCGGTGCCCCGTCGGCCATCCGCAACATCGGCATCCGGGACGGACACATCGCCGCGATCTCGCCGGACCCGCTCGACGAGACTGGTTGCGGTCAGGTGATCGATGCCTCCGGCAAGTGGGTGCTGCCCGGAATGATCGACATCCACACCCACTACGACGTCGAGGTGCTGGAGGGCCCGTCCCTGTCGGAGTCGCTGCGGCATGGTGTGACCACGATCCTGCTGGGGTCGTGCTCGCTGTCGACCGTGCACGTCGACGGTGTGGACGCCGGCGACTTGTTCGGCCGTGTCGAGGCAATCCCCCGCGAGCACGTCATCCGCGCCGTCGACGCGCACAAAACCTGGAAGAACTGCGGGGGATACGTCGCCGCGCTCGAATCGCTGCCGCTGGGCCCCAACGTGGCCGCCTTCATCGGCCACTCCGATATGCGCACAGCGACAATGGGTTTGGACAGGGCCACCCGCGAGGACGTGCGGCCGACGAAGTCGGAGCAGGTGCGGATGGAGCGCATGCTGGCCAATGCGCTGGACGAGGGCTTTCTTGGAATGTCTTCGCAGCAGCTGCTTTTCGACAAACTCGACGGCGACACCTGCCGCTCACGAACGTTGCCGTCGACGTACGCCAAGGCGCGCGAGCTGCGCCGGCTGAAGTCGCTGCTGCGGCGCAGCGATCGGGTGCTGCAGTCCGGACCCGACATTCAGAACTCCGTGAACCTCGTATCCCAAATCGCCCAGTCGCTGGGCATCATGCGCAAGCCGTTGAAGACGAGCCTGCTCTCGGCGGCCGACATCAAGGCCATCCCTTTCGTGATCCACATGATGGGTCCGCTGGCGCGTTTCGTCAACAAGCTCGGAGGCAACTTCCGGTGGCAGCATCTGCCGGTGCCGTTCGAGGTGTACGCCGACGGTATCGACTTGGTGATCTTCGAGGAATTCGGTTCGGGTGCAGCGGCTTTGCACCTCAAGGAAGAAGTCGCGCGAAACGAACTGCTGCGTGACGAGAAGTATCGCCGGCAGTTCCGCAAGGACTACGAGAGCAAGTACGGCCCACGAGTCTGGCACCGCGACTTCTTCGACGCCGAGATCGTCGAGTGTCCGGATAGGTCGTTGGTGGGCAAGTCATTCGGGCAGGTGGGCCGCGAGAGGGGGCTGCATCCCGTAGACGCGTTCCTGGATCTGGTGCTCGAGCACGGTACCGCGGTGCGCTGGCACACGACGATCTCGAACCACCGGCCGGACGTGCTGAAGAAGCTGGCGCGAGATCCCGGAATCCAGATGGGGTTCTCCGACGCCGGCGCGCATCTGCGCAACATGGCGTTCTACAACTTCGGGCTGCGGCTGCTGCGCCACGTGCGCGACGCGGAAATCGCCGGCGCACCGTTCATGTCGGTCGAGCAGGCGGTGCATCGGCTGACCGGCGAGCTCGCCGACTGGTACCAGATCGACGCCGGCCACCTTCGGCTGGGCGACCGCGCCGACGTCGTGGTGATCGATCCGAAGCGTCTCGACGCGTCGCTCGACGAGTACGCAGAAGAGAAGGTGGACCAGTACGCCGGGCTCTCCCGGATGGTCAACCGCAACGACGACACCGTCAGCGCGGTGTTCCTCGACGGGAAGGCCACCGACATCGTCGGCACCCAGCGCACCGGCAGCTTCCTGCGGGCGCCGACCGTGTCAGCCGTCCCCGTGCCTGTCGATCCCGTCGCCGCGGCCGTCTGAATGGGTGACGTGTCAGCCACCGTTCACGGTCTGTGGCAAGCACTTTCGCAGCGCGACTGGGACGCGGTGCAGACCTTCCTGGCCGACGACTGCATCTACCTCGACATGCCGCTCGGGCCGACGGCGGCCGCACGCGGCCCGCTCGACATCGTCAAGCGGCTCAAGATCGGGATCGAGCCGCTGGCCGGCTACGTCAACCACGACGGGCTGCTGGTCATCAACGGGGTCGACGCGATCTACGAGCACTCCGAGACGTGGACCTGGAAGAGCGGTGAAACCGCCGTGCTGCCGTTTGTGACAGTGCATCGCGTGATCGACGGCAAGATCACGCTGTGGAAAGACTATTGGGACATGGGCACGCTGACCGCGCAGGCACCGGCGGGCTGGCTCGAAACGCTGATGACGGCCGACATGTCATGGGTGTTCGACGCGACCGGCGTGATCTGAGCGCGTCACGTTACACCCTGCCGCTCGGAACAACCTAGTTCGGAGCCGATAGCCAGTTTTCGCAGGTAGTGAATCCTGCTGGGCGGTGTTGACAACAAACGTTTTCAGAGTTATCGACGCCGGAGCGGTGGTAGGTTTTGGTGTGTCGCGAGCCCAAAATCCGGAGGATGCCCATGAGTACCGTTGCCAATTTGGTTGACGGCAGCGCAACGATCAAGGAATCGGCGGAGGCTTTCATCGCAGATCCCCTGACGTTCTTTGATATGTCGCTCACGAAGATGCAATCGGTGCCTCGCGATCTCTTGGAGGAACTTCAGACGGAAGCCTTGTCGATGCGCTTTGAGCGGCAGAAAGAGCGTATTCCGACGCTGTCCAAGCTGGCTGATCGGCAGGGAATAACACGTGTTCGCGAGATTGATGAAGTTCTTCCTGTGTTGTTTGAGCACACAATGTACAAGTCTTATCCGACTTACCTGCTTGAGAAGGGCCAGTTCGACAAACTGACGACTTGGCTGAACCGGCTGACGCCGCATGACCTGAGCCAGCTGGATACCTCCGGATGCGACTCCATTCACTCCTGGCTCGACCTGCTTTGTGCGGAGACTGAACTCGACCCCATTTCCTCTTCCGGCACGACCGGCACGATGTCTTTTACTCCTCGCGATAAAAGCGATTGGCGCACATTCATTTTAGGCGGTTTCCGTATTCAGCTGCTGCAGAAATTCGGCGAGCCGCCCACGGAATCTGATCTAGATGAAAAAATTCATGTTTGCTGGCCCAGCTATCGCGATGGTCACACGCCGTTCTTCCGAGCGCCTCACTACTTCCACCAATACTTTGCGATGGGAAGTGACGATCACTTCCACCCGATGTTTGACACAGCGGGAGACACCGATGTGATGTTCCTGGCCGCTCGGCTGCGTGCTGCCCAAGCGCGGGGGGACAGCAGGGTGGATGTGCCCCAGAGCCTGCTTGACCGGCGCTCCGAAATCGAGGCGATGGAGCGTGGCAGACCGGAGAGGTCGGCAGCGTGGATGGAAACCCTGGTCTCAGAGCAGCTAAGTGGCAAGCGGGTGTTTCTCATGGCCCCTGCGCAGCTCATCTACGACGTTGCGGTGCCAGGCTTGGCGGAGGGTAAGAAGTGTAACTTCGCATCGAATTCGTATATCACAATTGGTCTTGGCGGCAAAGGCTTTGTCATGCCAGACGATTGGTTCGACGTTGTTAAGCGTTTCTTGAACTTCGACGTCGACTCCGGCGAGTTCTACGCCTTCTCCGAGCAAACCGGGGTCAGTGTCAGGTGTGAGCATGGCCGCTGTCATCTCCCGCCTTGGTTAATTCCCCTCATTCTTGACGCGGAGACGAGCGAACTCTTACCCCGGACGGGTGTACAGCTCGGCCGCGGCGCTTTTTTCGATCTGGCGATAAATGGTCTGTGGGGTGGTCTCATCACCGGCGACAAGTAGCTGTACAGCGACACCAGAGGCACATTCCGATGCGATGGACTTTCTAACTAATTTCTACCGGGGCTTCGCCCCAGGGCTCCGGCGTTGTTGACTAGCAAGCTTGTGAGCTGGGGATTCGGTGGTCTGTGAGCAGGTCGAGGGAGTCGCCTACGGTGAGGGCGGTACTGCGGCAGGCTTCGGCGATGTTGGTGGCTCCACGAAGCCGGTGCAGGTTGACGACGGTGTTGCGGACCGTGGCCGTGACCTGTGGACCGGCGCCGGTGCGGACGGTCGAGCGGTCCTCGTCGAACGTCACGTCGCGCACCCAGTGGACGCTGTTCTCGATTCCCCAGTGCTGGCGCAGCCAGGCGGTGATCGCGGCGGGGCGAGCCTGTTCGAACGGCAGGCTGCAGATTGCGTAGACCACCTCGACGGTGCGGGCACCGGTGGCGATCACGATGCGTTCGCGGGTGATCTGAACGACCTGTCTGGCGTAGGGGAATCCGATGCCGCGGGCGGCGGTGAGGATCTTCAGGGTGCGAGTTTCGCGGCGGCCGTGGCCGCGGTCGTCGTCGGTGCAGACAACCGGGACCTCGACCCACGGGAGTGCGGTGATCCGGGCCAGCAGCTTGGCCTGGTTTGACTTGACGACCATCAGGTAGTGCGATTTCAGGGTGCCGCAGATCAGTGTCGCGGTCGCGCGCTGGGTGTGCATCGCGTCCACCGTTACCAGCAGCCCCATCCGGCGCAGCGACCGGAGAAGCTTTCGTACGCAGGGGATCTCGTTGCTCTTCTCGGCCACTGCGAGCTGCCCGAGGACGAGCCGGGCGCGGTGGGCGAACACCGACACCAGATGCGCGGCCGCGGCTCCGGCGCGGCGTGCACCGCGTAGGCTCTTGCCGTCCAATGCGACCGCCAACGGCTCACCGGCCGCAGCGGCCTGCTCGGCCGCGAGCGCCATG
>DASWBF010000280.1:0-3797 GCA_036390735.1 Mycobacterium sp.
TGGTTGATGGCGTACGCCCATCTGCCATTGGGCGCGATCCGCAGCGCTGCCGGCGGCTCCCCGAGTTCGACGTGTCCGACGACAGTGTCGCGATTCGGGCTGCCGACAGCGGTGTCTATCACCGACACGTGGCCGTCCACCTCGTCGACAGCGTATGCGCGGTTGCCGTCACCGCTCAGCTGCACCCCGGTGGCCCAGCACAGCCCCACGTCGAGCGTCGCGGTGACGGTGTTGCACGCGTCGCTGAGCGGGTCCATGTCGATGATGGACAGGGTGCGGTCCTCATAGTTGGTGACGTACGCGCGGGTCCCATCACGGCTCGGCACCAGCGCCGAGGGGTATGCGCCCACCTCCACCGTGACGGACTCCCCGGACGACTCAATCACCTCGATTGCGTCGTCATCGCTGCGAATCACGAAGGCGCGAGCCATATCTGGGTCGGCAGTCACACTGTGGGTCGCGCGATCGGTTGTGATGGCGCGGACGGCTTCGTGTCGAGGCCGCTCGGGTCCTGCCGCCGCCTCGATCAACGACACGGCGTTAGCGCGAAAGTCTGTGACGTACGCGTAGTCACCAGCCGGATCAGCCGCAACACCGTACGGTGCGCCCGCGTGGATGGTGCTCGTCATGCCGGTCGCGGTGTCGATGATCGTCACCGTGCCGGACAGCCGCGACGCATCGAGTGCGGTGACGTAGGCAAAGCGGCCGTCTGCGCACACCGCCACACCGATCGGATGGGCGCCCACCGGGATGGTTTCGGTCACCGTCGCCTCGCCGTCGGACCCAGCCAGGTCGATCAGCGACACCGACCCACTTCCGGTGTTGGTGACGAACGCCCGCGACCCGTCGGGAGTGATCGCGACCTGGGCGGGCTGGCTGCCGACCCGGACGGTCGCGGTGACGACCCCTTCTTCGGTATCGACCACCACCAGGCGGCCGCTCTCGTTGTCGACGACGTAGGCCGTGCGTCCTTCGGGACTGACGGCCACGCCGGTGGGTGCGCCGCCGACGACGATCGTGGACTTGACGGCGTCGATCACGGTGAGCGTTCCGTCGGCCTGGTTGGTGACGTACAGGCGCTCACCGTCTGGATCCACCGCGACGCCGTACGGGTTCGGTCCGACCGCGATCGTCGCCGTGACCACCTGCGCCTGCGTGTCGATAACCGACACCGAGTTGCCGGAGGCGTTGGCTACAAAGGCTTTTCGCCCATCGGAGGTCAGCGCAATCCCGTACGGTGCGTGACCTACCGCGATGGTCAACGCGGCATTCCCGTTCTCGGCGTCGATCACCGACACGGAGTCGTCACCGCTGTTGGCCACGTACACCCTGTTGCCGTCGGGACTAACCGCAACCCCGGTCGGGAACGTCCCCACCGGAGCAGTCCCGAGCGCGTTCCGCGCCGGCGGCCCCGGAGCTGTAACCGGCGTCTTCAGCGGGATGGCGTACACCACATCGTTGTCGGCCACGTCCGCGAGGCTGGCGCCGCGGGCGCGCCGCGGTGTTGTGCGCACCGAGTCGAACACCGTTACGGGGACGTCCGGACCGGTGGCAGTTGCCAACGAAGCGACGCCGGACACGCCGGCCCGCCACACCGGAAACCGCCAGTTCATCACCAGTGAGCATAGGATTTGACGAGCCGGATAAAAGGGGTTATGGACGAGGTGGTCGATCGTCTTTCGCCAGTCGGCCGAAGTGCTAGCCGACAGTAAGCGGGTCTCTTAGAAATTGCATCAGGAAAAACGTGACGAAAACCACACTTTCAGCCGGCTCCCCGGAGTGTCGTGGCGCTGAACTGCGACTACTGCGGAACAATGAGCGATTGCACGCGTCGCGCGGGTAAAGGCTAGACTAAGAAAGTGCCATAATCGGTACTAGCAGTGACATCAACTTCGCGGCTTGGGCGAAAGGTGGTTTGTCGTGGCGCCGACCGGCAACGACGCCCGAACGGAACGGCAAAAACTCGAGAAGGTCGTCATTCGCTTCGCCGGTGATTCCGGTGACGGCATGCAGCTGGCTGGGGACCGCTTCACCTCCGACGCCGCGCTTTTCGGCAATGACCTTGCCACCCAACCGAATTACCCCGCCGAGATCCGTGCGCCCCAAGGCACGCTTCCCGGCGTTTCGTCGTTTCAGATCCAGATCGCCGACTACGACATCCTGACTGCGGGCGACCGGCCCGACGTCCTGGTCGCGATGAACCCGGCCGCGCTGAAAGCCAACATCGCCGACCTGCCCCGCGGCGGCCTGGTGATCGCGAACTCCGACGAGTTCACCAAACGCAACCTCGCGAAGGTCGGCTACGACGCCAACCCGCTGGAATCCGGCGAGCTATCGGACTACGTCGTGCAAGCCGTCCCGATGACCACCCTGACGCTGGGTGCCGTCGAGGAGATCGGCGCGTCGAAGAAGGACGGCCAGCGCGCCAAGAACATGTTCGCGCTCGGGCTGCTTTCGTGGATGCACGGCCGCCAGATCGAGCCTCAGGAGACCTTCATCCGGGAGAAGTTCGTCCGCAAGCCCGACATCGCCGAGGCCAACGTGCTGGCGTTGCGCGCCGGCTGGAACTACGGCGAAACCACCGAGGCGTTCGGCACCACGTTCGAGGTCGCCCCGGCCAAGCTTCCGCCGGGGGAGTACCGCCAGATTTCCGGCAACACCGCGCTGGCCTACGGGATCATCGTCGCCGGCCAACTCGCCGACACCAAGGTGGTGCTGGGCAGCTACCCGATCACGCCGGCGTCGGACATCCTGCACGAGCTGTCCAAGCACAAGAACTTCAACGTCATCACGTTCCAGGCCGAGGACGAGATCGCCGGGATCGGCGCGGCGATCGGCGCCTCGTATGGTGGCGCGCTGGGCGTCACGAGCACGTCGGGCCCCGGCATCTCGCTGAAGTCCGAGGCGCTCGGACTCGCGGTGATGACAGAGCTGCCGCTCTTGGTGATCGACGTGCAGCGCGGCGGCCCGTCCACCGGCCTGCCGACCAAGACCGAGCAGGCCGATCTGCTGCAAGTGCTGTTCGGGCGTAACGGGGAGTCCCCGATCGCGGTGCTGGCGGCGCGCTCGCCGTCAGACTGTTTCACCGTCGCGATCGAGGCGGTGCGCATCGCGCTGACGTATCGGACGCCGGTGATCCTGCTGTCCGACGGCGCGATCGCGAACGGCTCTGAGCCGTGGCGCATTCCGGACGTCAGCACGTTCGAGCCCATCGACCGCAACTTCGCGCAGGCGGGTGAGGACTTCCAGCCCTACGCGCGCGATCCCGAAACGTTGGCCCGCCAGTTCGCGATCCCCGGCACACCGGGCCTCGAGCACCGCATCGGCGGACTGGAGTCGGCCAACGGGTCGGGCAACATCTCCTACGAGCCGGACAACCACGACCTGATGGTGCGGTTGCGCCAGGCGAAGATCGACGGCATCCCGGTGCCCGATGTCGAGGTCGACGATCCGACCGGCGACGCCGAACTGCTGCTGATCGGCTGGGGCAGCAGCTACGGGCCCATCGGCGAGGCCTGCCGGCGCGCCCGGCGCAAGGGCATCAAGGTGGCGCACGCTCATCTTCGCCACCTGAACCCGCTGCCGGCCAACCTCGGTGACGTGCTGCGCCGGTACCGCACCGTGGTGTGCCCGGAGATGAACCTGGGCCAGCTGGCACTGCTGCTGCGCGGAAAGTATCTGGTCGACGTCCAGTCGGTGAGCAAAGTCAAAGGCATGGCGTTTTTGGCTGACGAGGTCGAAGACATCATCGACTCCGCCCTGGACGGGTCGCTGGCAGAAAAAGAAAGCGATAAGAC
>DASWBF010000281.1:0-1996 GCA_036390735.1 Mycobacterium sp.
GCCGTCCGGCCGGGTCAGCGGGTGGCCCTCAAGAACGGCTGGATGGTTGTCCAACAAATCTGGGGGATCAACAGCATGGGACGGATCTGGGGCTCGGGCCGCGACTTCGTGATCGCCGTTCTCACCAACGGCAGTCCCACCAAGAACGTGGGTATCGCCACGGTTGAGGGCGGCACACGCGTCGCAATGCGAGGCCTGTAGGGGGCGCTGTCGCACCCTGCGCGGCTGAGGAGGGCAAGGCGCTGCCCAAGACAAACGACACCACCCCGGACCGGGACTGTGGGTCGCTCACTCACCCAGGTCAGTGCGGCGCTGCCGGGACGGAAGGTGTCAAGCCGGTTGAGACAAGATCTTCTTAGTTCGTTTGGATGAGCGCTTCGGGTGTCGGCTTGTTGATCCAGGCAGCCTGGGGCAGCGGCGGCGGCTGTGGGCATCGACCGCGGAACCGCAGCGGGTTCGCCTCGAACGCGGCCGACAGGGTCACGGCACGCTGTTGCCGTATTTCGGCGGCCGCGCCGAAATGAATCGACGCGGGCGTGTGCAAACCCAGGGCGCAATGCCGGTGCTCACTGTTATAGTAGGTGAAGAACAAACGGCAGAACTCTTTCGCATCGGCGAGTGAGCCGAACCGTTCAGGAAACACCGGCGCATACTTCAACGTTTTAAACTGGGCTTCGCTGTACGGATTGTCGTTAGACACATGCGGCCGCGAATGGCTTCTCGCCACACCCAGATCGAGCAGCAGCTGGGCGACCGGTTTGCTTGTCATCGATGTCCCCCGATCCGCATGGACCGAGCCCGGAACGCCGTGCTCGGCGATCGCCGCCGCGATCAGCGCGGTGGCGAGCGCGCCGGACTCACCTGGCGCGACCGTCCACCCCACGACATAGCGGCTGAAAATGTCGAGGATCACGTACAGCTGATACCACTCCGCCCGCGCCGGGCCTTTGATCTTGGTTATGTCCCATGACCACACATCCCCCGGCTTGCGAGCCACCAGCTCCGGAGGCGTCCGCGTCGGATGCGAGGCCTGCCGCCGGCGGTCGCCGGCCTGCCCCGCCTCGCGCAGCAGCCGATGCATCGTGGACTGCGACGCCAAATACACACCCTCGTCGAGCAGCGTCGCCCACACGTAGGCGACGCTCTTGTCGACGAACCGGTCCGAGGCCAACACCGCCAGCACCGCCGCCCGTTCCTGCTCGGACAACGCGTTCGGCGGCGTCGGCCGCGGCTGCATCGGCGGCCGACGCAGCGGCGGCAGCCGCCGGCGGTAATGCGTCGCCCGTGACTTGCCGAACAGCCGACACGCCGACTTCGTCGACAACGCCGCCACCAGATCGGGCAGCGCAGCGTCGACTACCTCATCGACGGCGGCTCGGTATCCGCGCTCTCGGAGAGCAACTCCAAGAGCTCGTGTGCTTTTCCCAGGATCTCGACCGCGGCCTTCTGCTTCGCCAACTCACCTTCCAGCCGCTCCACCTTCTTACGCAGCCGCTCGTTCTCCACCTCGTCCGCACTGCGTTGCGGTGTCCGTGTCCGTGGTTCCAACGACGCCAACTCACCCGCGTCCCGGGCCCGCCGCCAATCCTGAATCTGCGAGTAATACAAGCCCTCCCGCCGTAACAACGCGCCCTTCGCACCGTCGGCAGTCGCGTCTTCGTACTCACGCAGAATCCGCCGCTTGTACTCGGCCGTGAACGCCCGACGCCGCGGCCGTTCCCCACGCGTTCCCACCGAACCATCATCGGCCCGTCCGGGCCGAACATCGGCGATCGTCATCGTCACTACAGGTCCCGTCCCCGCCCTATGAGCTATGAACCCCTAACCGGGTGTCTCATCCCAGCGTGACGTACAGGGGGCGCCGCATGACGGCCGTTCCGGCGCACGCCCGAACGGCTCACGCTGTCCCGGAGGCGCCCGGTGCGCGCGCCCCGTGCTCCCAGGTTGCTGCCAGTACGTCCCAGCCTTGCAGCACAGGGTTCCCGCAAGGCTCTCA
>DASWBF010000282.1:0-6306 GCA_036390735.1 Mycobacterium sp.
ATCCGCGACACCCTGACCGCCAACGGCTGGCGGATCGACTTTCTGGGTCCGACCACGTACCTGGCGAACACCAGCTCGATGGCCGGGGATCCGAACAATCTGCCTGCGCAGATGCGCCAGCAGATGTCCCCGGAGCAAGTCGAACTGATGAAGAAAACCCGCGAGCGGTTCGCCGCGATCGTGCCGCTGCTCGACGATGACCGCGTGCACCTCCCGTTCACGGTCGTACACGCGGTACGGGTGGATTGACGGGTCTCTTCGGCCCCGCTACGGCGAACGACTGGTCGTTCAAGCCGGCGGCCGAGGTCGTCAAGGACGGCGAAGACGCGGTGATCCGCGTCGAACTGCCAGGCATCGACGTAGAGAAGGACGTCAACGTCGAGGTCGACAAGGGCGCCCTCGTCATCCACGGGGAGCGCCGCGACGAGCACTCAGAGGAGAAGGACGGACGCGCCCTGCGCGAGGTGCGCTACGGATCGTTGCGCCGGTCGTTCGCCCTGCCGTCGCACATCACGGGCGACGCGGTGACGGCCAGCTACGACGCCGGCGTCCTCACTGTCCGGGTGGCCGGCGCCTACGCGGGCAGCGAGCCGAAGCGCATCCCGATCACCAAGTAACGGTTGACAATTCAGTACCGGTGAGGCCGCTGGCTTCACCGGTCCTGTCATGTCTGTCAGGGTGGGCCATATCCGCCGCCGCCGGGGGTTTCGATCACCAGTGTGTCGCCGGGCCGGACGTCGGCCGAGTCGCACCCGGCCAGCTCGACGGTGCTGCCGTCGGCGCGTTCCACGCGGTTGCGTCCCAGCTCCCCGGGTGAGCCGCCGGCCATACCGTACGGCGCGACTCGCCGATGCCCAGACAACGTGCTCACGGTCATCGGCTCGGTGAACTCGATCCGGCGCACGGCGCCGTCGCCGCCGTGCCACCGGCCGGCACCGCCGCTGTCGCGCCGGATGGCGAATTCCCGCAGCAGCACGGGGAAACGCCATTCGAGCACTTCGGGATCGGTAAGCCGAGAGTTGGTCATGTGCGTCTGCACGACGGACGCCCCGTCGAACCCATCACCGGCCCCGGAGCCCGATCCGACGGTTTCGTAATACTGATGCCGCTCGTTGCCGAACGTGACGTTGTTCATCGTGCCGGCCCCTTCGGCCTGCACACGCAGCGCCGCGAACAGTGCGCCGGTGATCGCCTGCGAGGTTTCGACGTTGCCGGCGACGACCGCGGCCGGGTAGGTGGGCGCGAGCATCGACTGTTCTGGGATGACGATGTGCAGCGGACGCAGGCAGCCGTCGTTGAGGGGGATGTCGGCGGCGACCAGGGTCCGAAACACGTACAGCACCGCGGCGGTCACCACTGAGGACGGTGCGTTGAAGTTGGTGCCGAGCTGGGGCGAGGTTCCGGTGAAGTCGATGGTCGCGCTTCGGGTGGCGCGGTTGACGGTGATGCGGACGACGATCGAGGCGCCGGAATCCATGCGGTAGCGGTAGTCGCCGTCGTCGAGCCGGTCGATGACGAGGCGGACCGCTTCCTCCGCGTTGTCCTGGACGTGGCGCATGTATGCCTGGACGACATCGATGCCGAAGTGGTCGATCATCTTGCCGACCTCGTCGACGCCCTTCTGGTTGGCGGCGATCTGCGCGCGGAGATCGGCGAGGTTGGTGTCGGGATTGCGGGATGGGTAACGCGCTTCGGTGAGCAGGCGCCGGGTTGCCGCCTCTCGGAACTGTCCGTTTTCCGCGAGCAGCCAGTCGTCGAAAAGTACGCCCTCTTCATGGATTTCGCTGCTGTCGGCGGGCATGGAGCCGGGGGTGATCCCGCCGATTTCGGCGTGATGCCCACGCGAAGCGACAAAGAACAGGATTCCCCCGCCAGCGGCGTCGAAGACCGGGGTGACGACGGTGATATCCGGCAGGTGGGTTCCGCCGTGGTACGGGTCGTTGACCGCGTACACGTCGCCGGGCTTCATTTCGCCGGCGCGTCTGCGGATCACTTCCTTGACAGTGGTGCCCATCGAGCCGAGATGCACCGGGATATGCGGCGCATTGGCGACGAGGTCGCCGTCCGGATCGAACAGCGCACACGAAAAGTCAAGCCGTTCACGGATATTCACTGACTGGGCAGTGGCCTCCAGCCGGAAGCCCATCTGCTCGGCGATCGACATGAACAGGTTGTTGAAGATCTCCAGCAGCACCGGGTCCGCCTCGGTGCCGGCGTCGGGCTCCGCGGGGGCCACCACTCGCTCCGCGAGCAGGTGCCCGGAGGCGGTCATGGTCGCCCGCCAGCCGTCGTCGACGACGGTGGTGGCGTTGGCCTCTGCGACGATCGCCGGGCCGACCACGGTGTCCCCCTGCCGCATCCGTTCGCGATGACACAGTGGGGCGTCGCGCCACGATCCACCTGAGTAGACCCGGACGGTTTCCGACGCGCCGGCCGTGTCAGCGGCCCGATCCCCAAGATCGGACAGGTCGGGTTGCTCGGTGAGCCCGATGGCCTCGACCGAGACGGCTTCGGCGATCAGCGGACGGTCCATCAGGAACGAGTAGGTCGCGCGGTGACTGGCTTCGAACGCTGCGGTCATCGCATCTACTTCGGCAAGCTCGACCGGGACCGGAGTGTCGGTGCCCTCGTAGCGCAGATGCACCCGCCGACCCACCCGGATCCGCTCGACCCGGATCCCCTCGTCGAGCAGCTCGGCACGGGCGGTCTGCTCCAGGGACTCCGCGACGGTGGTCAACCTTTCCAGCGCGGGGGTTTCGAGCCGCATCTCTACGGACTGCTCGCGCATCGCGGTGGTGTCGGCCAACCCGATCCCGAGCGCGGAGAGCACGCCGGCCATCGGGGGAACGAGCACCGTGCGGATACCCAGTGCGTCCGCTACAGCGCACGCGTGCTGCCCACCGGCACCGCCGAATGTGGTTAGCACGTAACGGGTTACGTCGTGTCCCTTTTGAACGGAGATCTTCTTGACCGCGTTGGCCATGTTCGCAACCGCGATCCGCAGGAACCCCTCGGCGACCTGCTCGGGCGGACGGTCATCACCAGTCCGCGCCCGGATGTCTGCGGCCAGGTCGGTGAAGCGGCGCCGCACGATCTCGTCATCCAGCGGCTGGTCACCGGCGGGACCGAACACTGCTGGGAAGTGTGCGGCCTGGATGCGGCCGAGCATCACGTTGGCGTCGGTGACTGCAAGCGGACCGCCGCCGCGGTAGCACGCCGGGCCCGGATCGGCCCCGGCCGAGTCCGGGCCCACCCGGTAGCGGGTGCCGTCGAAATGCAGAATCGACCCACCGCCCGCCGCCACCGTGTGGATGTCCAGCATGGGAGCGCGCAGCCGGACCCCCGCCACCTGGGTGGTGAACACACGCTCGTACTCGCCGCCATAGTGCGACACGTCGGTGGAGGTGCCGCCCATGTCGAAGCCGATGACGTGATCGAACCCGGCCAGCGCCGACATCCGCACCATGCCGACGATGCCCCCGGCCGGGCCGGACAGGATCGCGTCCTTGCCGCGGAAATGTCCCGCCTCGGCCAGCCCCCCGTTGGACTGCATGAACATCAGCCGGACACCATGCATCTGATCTGCTACCTGGTTGACATAGCGGCGCAGAACCGGGGACAGGTAGGCGTCGACCACGGTGGTGTCCCCACGCGGGACCAGTTTCATGAGTGGGCTGACCTCGGATGACAGCGAGATCTGCGGGAAGCCGATCTGCTCGGCGAGCTTCCCGATCTCCCGCTCGTGTGCCGGGTGCAGGTAACTGTGCAGGCACACCACCGCGACCGCACGGATCCCGTCTGCGTGGGCCCGCCGCAGCTGCTCGCCCAGCAGCTCGAGATCCGGCGCGCGCAGCACCGTGCCTTCGGCCGTGATCCGCTCGTCGACCTCGACGACGCGCTCGTACAGCATCTCCGGCAGCACAATGTGCCGGTCAAAAATGCGCGGGCGATTCTGGTAGGCAATGCGCAGCGCGTCGCCGAAACCGCGGGTGATAACCAGCACCGTGCGGTCCCCCTTGCGCTCCAGCAGCGCATTGGTCGCCACGGTGGTGCCCATCCGGACAGCTTCGACCCGCGCGACCGGAACGGGCACTCCCACCGCGGAAGTCCCGAGCAGCGCACGGATACCGGCCACCGCCGCGTCGCGGTACCGCGAGGGATTCTCCGACAGCAGCTTGTGAGTCAGCAGGCGCCCGTCCGGCCGGCGCGCCACGACGTCAGTAAACGTGCCGCCCCGGTCGACCCAGAACTGCCACCCCGCACCAGCCACCAAGGACTCCCTTTCACGGTTCACCAACTCTATCCACGAGCTGGGGGACCGAAGACGGGCCACCAATCTCGCCGAGTTCGCGGAGATCGCGGTACTGCCCTCAGCTCTTCGGCGCGCCCACCGCAAGCAGCGCACCGCGATGCGCGATCGCCACAGCGTGCTCGGCAAAGCGTTCGTAGCAGCGGGCAGCCAAGGTCAGATCTATCGCCGCGCCGACATCGACCACACTGGACGGGGACAGCAGCTTCCAATACAGCAGCTGTCGTAATCGATCCATTTCGTCCTCGCTCCCGTCCAACTCCGCCACGGCGACGGCCGCGTGCGACTCCACGACGTCGGCCGCCTTGGCGGCAAGGTCCAGGCAAACCTCACTCAGCTCACGAAGCACGCCCAGCACTGGAGCCGGCATGGACGCCCACGCACGCCGGGTCTTGGCGATATCGGCGACCTCCCGCGCCAGTTGTCCCATGCGCGCGGCTTCGGCGTTGATGTGCACAGCGGCGAGGGTCGCCGACAGCTCCGCATGTGTCGAACGGGCACGAGTTGCCAAGAGCACTGCTGCATGGTCCTCGATTTCATGATGGAGCGTGGACAACGCCTCATAGGCGGCGCCGATACTGTCGACCATCGGAGGATCAGGACCGAACAGGGCAGCCGTCGCGTAGCTCATCGTAGCCAGCGCCGAGCGAATCAAGTCGCCCAGCCGAGCAGTCTGGTCTTCGGACTCTGGGGCACGCGCTTCCGGGATAGGTTGACGTCCCAGTTCGCCGCCGGCCATGATCGGTAACAGTACCCACTGGCAAGAGCCCACAAAGTGTTCGGTGCCAACGGATCCGGGCCATGCCGTGAATCGCGGCGCTGTAGTCCTCATTGGTCACGGCGCCATGTCAGCGCCAGCGAGCCAGGATCTCGCGGGCCCGAGCGCCCAGCGCCGCCTGCCAGAACGGGCCGAAGCTGATCCGCGCGACGGCCAACGGACCGAACGACGCCGGGTCGTCCTGGTCCGGCACCGCGATCGCGTTGACCGGCAGCGGCAGCTGGCTTGTCAAGCGGCGCATGGTGTCCGGGTCGTGGCGGCCGACGGGGTAGAGCACGTCGGCGCCGGCCTCGGCAAAGGCGCTCAGCCGCGCTATCGCCCGGTCGACGCGGTCGGCTTCGTCGCCGTCGCCGCGCAGGAAAAGGTCGGTCCGGGCGTTGATCACGACATGCACCCCGGCGGCGTCCGCAGCGGACCGCAGCCGGCCGACCAGCTCGGCGTGCTCCTCAACAGACCTCAGCCGCTTGCCCTCGCGGTGCACGGTGTCCTCGATGTTGAACCCGACCGCGCCGACACCGAGCAATCCGTCGATCAACCGCTCCGGCGGCTCGCCGTATCCCGATTCGACGTCCACCGACACCGGCAGGTCGACCGCACCCGTGATCTGTGCCACGCGGGCCAGCACGTCGTCGAACGTCATGCCTTCGCCGTCGGGTTTGCCGACGGAGTCCGCAACCGGGTGGCTGCCGATCGTCAGCGCCGCGAATCCCGCTTCGACGGCGAGGTTTGCCGACCACGCATCCCACACCGTCGGCAGCACCACCGGATCGCCGGGCCGGTGCAGGGCGAGCAGCGATGCCGCCCGCTGTTGAAGTTGCTCGCTGGAAGACACCCCGTACCTCCTGTTCAACGGACGTGACAGGTGTCACCCCGGACTCGCTTCTGTGGGTTTCACCGCGTGTCGTACTGTGCTCTTGACACCTTCAGCCCAAGGAGGTCTGTTGTCCAGCATCAATGGTATTTCCCGATGAGCGCGCCCACCCGACCGAGCCAAGGCACCGGGGTCTTTTCCCCCACCCGCGCAGACGTTCTCGAACGCACGCTGCGCACCGACAAGTGGTGGCTGCCGACGCTGTGGACAAATCTGGGGTTCGCCGCGTTCGTCATCTACGCCACGGTGCGTGCCTTCATGGGCCATTGGCTCCAGTGGTACTGGGTTGCCGATTACCACTACTTGACGCCGTTCTACTCACCGTGCGTGAGTACGGGATGCGTAGCC
>DASWBF010000283.1:0-12540 GCA_036390735.1 Mycobacterium sp.
CAGCCGGGTGCTGCGGTTCGTGGGAGATTTGGCGTTGCTGTGCAACGTCATCCGAGCGGGGTCTGGGCCGCCAAGTAACCGCCCGGGAAGGGCAATGCCGCTGTGCGGCAATGCCCGATAGCCACTCACAACACCGACGCAACCACGACGACGTGGTCGATGATCGCCGCCGATGAGCCTGCCTCGCTGGTGATTCCCGTCGGGGTAAAGAGTGCGTCATCGCGCAACACGTTGGACCTCAAGTACCCGTTTGAACGGGCCCCGGCCGTATCTGCTGCCAGGGCCCTCAACGCAAGAATTACGTCCTGCTGCGGACTCGTGGAAGGGCTGCTACCGCTTCTTCGATGGCCCTCACACGAACCTTGACGATCCCCCTAACGGGCCCACTCCATTGCCCCAGAGGCCGCCCGGACTCGATCGGGTGCTAATGCCGCGTCAAGGTTTGCGCCGACGGCGTTAAGAGCGCATCAACAGACCGCTCGAATTCACGAAGTCCCGGTAGGAGTGGTAACTAGCCACGTCGCGAGGTTACGGTCCGACGCAGGAGGGTAGCGAGATGACCTCGTCCGAACAAGTTCGCCTGTTGGACGGTGGCGCCGAATCTGCTGCACCCATTCCCGCATCATTATCACAATCGGCGGTTACCGAATTCGTGCGACGACGTTGAGTGCGGTCATACGTGCATCATCGCAGCGTCTTCGGCGGTGGGGCCGCCTAACGCCACAGCAGCGAGCCAACCGTCGGGCATGTCGGACTGCGCCGGCAATCTATACCGCCTCCCTGGGGGCCACGCCCCCTGGTTTGGGGCGAGCGAGCAGGGCGAGCATCTGCGTTGGCGCAGCAACCGCTGAGATCACCCAGCCCTTCCGGATGCGCACACGCTCTGATCGAGCTTGCGAGGTCGACATCGTGAACATTGTCGAACAATTTCCGGAGGTTCCTTACCGAGCAGATCTAGACCCCGGTTCGTTCTGCGCCGGTGTTGATCTGGCCGGCGTAGCGCTTGAGCACGGTTCGGTGGCGCCATATGTCGCACGGTGACGTGGTTCGGTGATCGGAAGGAGCGCGAAATGCGAGACCAGCCGGTCCGTTTCGGGATCTTGGTGGGTGTCGACGGATCGACGTCCTCGACCGCGGCGGTGCAGTGGGCCGCACGCGAGGCAGCGATGCGCAATGTCGGATTGGCCCTCGTGCATGTTGCCGCCCCGGTGGCCGCCGGCTCATCAAGTATCGTCTGGACCGGACCCAACCCCTCGGCAGCTTTGGCCCGGCAAGCAGAACACGCCCATCAGCTGATCGACGATGCCGTAAAGGCGGCCAATGACACCGCCGGGGCACTCCAGATCCACAGGGACGTGATCTTTTCTTCACCTGTACCCACGCTCGTCGACATGTCCGAAGAAGCCCAGATGCTCGTGGTGGGCCGCCACGGCAGGAGGTTATTGCCACACGTGCCGCTCGGATCGACCAGTACCGCGATGATGCATCAAGCACACTGCCCCGTCGCGGTCATCCCTGAAGACTTCGACGGCGCAACGGAAGTCACGACGGCACCGGTGCTGGTTGGCATTGATGGGTCGCCGGCATCAGAACTGGCCACCGCTATAGCATTCGGCGAGGCCTCGTGGCGCGGTGTCGACCTCGTGGCCTTGCACGCCTCGTGCGACAGCGATCCATTCGGCATTCATGAGTTGGAATGGGCCGTGGGCGAACCGAGGGCGCACGAAGCCCTTGCGGAGCGCCTGGCCGGCTGGCAGGAGCGCTACCCCGATGTAACTGTGCGGCGCATCGTCGTTTTCGATCGGCCCGCGCGCCACCTGCTCGAGCGAGTTGAGGCAGCCCAGCTTGTCGTGGTCGGCAGTCGCGGGCGTGGTGGATTCGCCGGACTGCTGCTTGGTTCGGTCAGTACAGCAGTGGCGCAGGCGGCCCGCATCCCGGTCATCGTCGCCCGCCAAGGCTGATCCGGACAGCTGTCATCAGCCGGGTACTCGACCGCCACATGCGGGCCAGCAGCTCAGCAGTGCGCCGTTCGGAGTTGAAGGCGCGACGGGGGTATCCGATCGCCGGACCACCGGAGGGGACCTTTGGGTGGTCAGCGCAGTGAACGACTCCGATCCTCCGCTCGTCGACGCGTGGAGCTAATCGATCAGGCTAAGGGGATCTGAACGTCGGACTCAAGCCGCGGCCTCGCTCGACAGGGGTGGAGTCGAGCGAGAGAAGTACGCGGGGACGCGGGAAACGCATTGTCGTGCAGGCGTCGTCGAGCGTCGCGCCGATCCGGTCGGCAAGGCTTCTCAACGCAGTTTCGGAGTCTCTCACGGGAAGATCGATATGAAGACCCAACTGAGTGAGGACGATTGCGTGTTGTCCGCGGACCCGCGCCATTTCGGCGATCATGTGACCGATCGCTGCCGTGCAGCTGACGAATGCGCCCTCGTGCAGACCGATTCGGGCGTCCAGCCCCTCAAGGTTCAGCCGGCGGTGAGCCAGGACCACTTCTATCGGGTCAGCGGTATTGGGTGCAGAAGAGGCACCCGACGGCGTGCCCCGGTTTGCCTCCATCACCTCCCACGATGAACGCAGACACCTCCCAAGATGAACGCAGACCGGGGTCGGTTGTGCGGATGAGCACGCTGTGTGTTCGGTTCTCGCTGCACGACGCCAGGAAGTCAGCCTGTGAAGCAGAATCCACGATTACCCTGCCCACACCGACATTGGCGGCGCAGCGCAGTTCCGGGTCATACAAGTTATCGCCGTGCACGACAATCCTGCCAGGGTGGATGCCATTCGCGATGGCAATGGCAAGCTCTTTGCTGCTGCGCACGTCCACGGCGAGGGCGTGTTTGCGTACCCACCTCGCCAGCACGGTGTCTCGCAGCACCATTGCCGGACAGGCTATTTCCCTCTCAGCAAACGCGTTGCGGTAAAGGGTGTAGCAGCGAACGTCATCATGCTCGATGGGCACCTGCATCCCAGGCCGCCGTGATCCCACTGCGTAGCCCCGCGCCGCCGCGGGCCCAGCCGCTGCACCCCGACGACCGGGGTGAGTTTCCTGCGGCCGCGGCCCCTGCGGGCGCGCCGTCATCCCGGCAGCAACGGACATCATAAGGAAGGCGACCAGAGTCACCGATACCTTTTCTCACCGGCCCTGGCGCTGATGCCAACGGCTATCCGCTCAAGCCTTGCCCTAGCCACGTCGGTCCCGGCACGCCTCTTAGCGCCCTTCTGACGGCGCTGCAGCGATGTTTAACGACGCCTTTATGCTCACGCGCCGGTCTCACAGGTCACCGGGCGGTCGAACCTGGGGCGCTCCCCGGAGTCGAGCCCAGCGAGTGCTGGATCGGCCTCGACCAGTGCCGGCCAGCACCGGAGCCGCTCGGCCCAGTCATCCGACGGTGGATCGGATCGACTATGACTTCAAGCGAATTCACCGATATGTCAGAAAAAGGATGCACAGCATCGTCCACTCCACCGAGCCCCACCTTGCCTGACGAAGGCCGAGCAGGGTCGCGTCGCTCCTGGCCCCGCGACTTGTCATCTCGCCTCCAATTAGTGTCGTTTTCACTGGTGATGCAACCAGGCCGCTGTATCCGCTCATCAGTCGCAGCGCAGCTTATGCCTTCCGGCTCAACCGAAATGGATGCCTTGTGCCAACGGCAGCTGGGCTGAATAGTTGACGGTGTTGGTAGCGCGCCGCATGTAGGCTTTCCATGCGTCCGAACCGGATTCCCGGCCGCCACCGGTCTGCTTCTCGCCGCCGAACGCCCCCCCGATCTCAGCGCCGGAGGTTCCGATGTTGACGTTGGTGATTCCGCAGTCCGATCCGTTCGCTGCCATGAAGCGTTCCGCCTCCCGCAGGTCAAGAGTGAAGATAGACGACGACAATCCTTGTGGCACTGCGTTATTCAATGCGATCGCCTCATTTAGCTCGTCGTAGGTAAGCACGTAGAGGATCGGCGCGAATGTTTCGCGGTGCATCAGCTCCGTTTGCGTGGGCATCCTGACCACCGCGGGTCGCACGTAATACGAGTTCGGGCGCAGGTCGACACGCTCGCCGCCGGACACCTCGCCGCCGTCGGCGCGCGCCTGCTGCAGCGCGCTGGTCATCTCGCGATAGGAAGTCTCGTTGATCAGCGGACCGACCAACGTTTCCTGGACCGATGGATCGCCGATCGGCAACTGCGAAAAGGCGGTCACAATACGCTGCACCAGTTCGTCGACCACCGATCGGTGAACTATCAGTCGCCGCAACGTCGTACAGCGCTGCCCAGATGTTCCTGCTGCGGCGAACACAATCGCACGCACCGCCAAATCGAGGTCGGCCGACGGCGTGATGACCGCAGCGTTGTTGCCGCCCAGCTCCAGCAGCGCCCGACCGAACCGCTGCGCCACCCTGGGCCCGACCGCCGCGCCCATCCGGACCGAGCCGGTCGCGCTCAACAGCGCTACCCGCGGGTCATCCACCAGCCGCTCTCCGATCTCGCGCCCGCCGAGGATGACCCGGCTGAGCGCCGCCGGCGCCGCGACATCGCCGGCCGCCCGTTCGATCAGCGCCTGGCAGGCCAGAGCGGTCAGCGGCGTCAACTCCGAGGGCTTCCAGACCACCGTGTCGCCGCACACCATTGCGATGGCAGCGTTCCACGACCACACCGCCACTGGGAAATTGAACGCGGTGATCACTCCGACGACCCCGAGCGGGTGCCAGGTTTCCATCAGCCGGTGCCCCGGCCGCTCCGAGGCGATAGTGCGGCCGTACAGCTGACGCGAGAGTCCGACCGCGAATTGGCAGATGTCGATCATCTCCTGCACTTCGCCGAGCGCTTCGGAGGTGATCTTGCCGGCGTCAATGGTCACCAAGGCCGCCAGGTCGGTCTTGTGCCGGGCGAGCAGCTCGCCGAGTCGCGCCACCAGCGCACCGCGCACCGGGGCGGGGGTGGTGCGCCACACCGTAAACGCCTGCGCCGCTTCGGTGATCGTGGCATAGACATCATCGGGTGTGGACTCGGCGAGGGTGAACAAGACGTCGCCGGTCACCGGGGTGCTGGCTGGTATCCCATACTGGCCGGGCTCGCCAAGTTCGATTCGCGCCCCGATGGCGCGCAGCGCGTCACGGGCGCGCGTCCGCAATTCGTCGGCGGTGGGTAATGCAGCGGTCTCGGTGGTGGTCATGGTGCTGCCTTCTCGTAGAGCGCGTAGGGGTCGTGAATATGGTGCCCGATCGCACCGCTCATCCAGTCGACGTCGTAGTCGGTGTTGCAGGATTCGCCGCCGGCGACAGCGTCAGAGTCCAGGTTTGAGCGGAAAATCCCGGCGGCCGATCGCGGCAAGAAATCCTCGTACACGATCGGCTGCGAGGGGTCGCTGTGGCGGTAGTACGCGAGCTCGTCAGCGGCCAGCCCGGCGTCGGTAGCGGGAAAGTATTGCGGCCACACCGATTCCGCCGCCTCTTGCCACGGCAGACCGGCGGCGGCCGCCAGGTCGGCCGCCGCCATCGCGTCGTCGTAACGTTGGCGGCCCGTCGGGGTCAGCGCGACTCCGCGGGCTTCCACCTCGCCGAACCGGACCCGCAGCGTTCCGTGGCTCACCGAGCCGTCCGCGTGCCGGAACCGCCGCGGTTCGGCCAGTGCGCGAAACGACGTCTGCCGCAACAACACATCAGGGCCGTCCCAGCGCGGCGGACCCTGGATCGCGTCGATCATCATGATTCCGCGTGCGTTCATCCGCCGGTACAGCTCGTCGATGTCGAGAACCCGTGGCGTCAAGTGGTTGACGTGGGTGGACCGCAGCCCCGCAACGTCGGCGGCCACCGCCGACACCCGCGTCAGCTCGTCGTACCAGGAGTTGTCGATCGGCTCGTGGCGCAGCGCGAACGCTGCCACGGCCGCGTCAACGAACCGCTCGGCACGCCCAGGGGTGGTGCCCCCGTCGGCGGCGATGCGCCGGGCCTCCGCAATCAGCGCGGGATCGAACAGTTCGCGTTCGGCGAGGAACCGCTGCACCCGGGGGCGCAGGTCGGTCCCGAAAAACCGGTTGTCGTCGGTGGCCAGCATCGAGGTGAATACGCGAAACGGGTTGCGCGCCAACTCATCAGCGTCGATCGGACGGAACGCCGTGGACACCACCGGCACCGGCGGAGCCGCGTCGCGCAGATCATAGAAACCCACCGGATACATGCCGAAGGCGGCGAACAGCTCGGCGACATCGGCAAGTTCACGCGGGGTGCCGACGCGGATCGCGCCGTGGCGTTCGGCGCTCACCCGGTCCAGCGACCCGAGCCGTTTGGCATCCTGATGAGCGGCGAGATAATCGCGGTTCACCTCCGAACTGACCTCGACCAGGGTGGTGTAGGCCGGCACCTCGGCGCCGTACATTGCGGACAGGGCCCATGCGAATCGCGCGCGCAGCTCCCACAGTTTGATGTGCCTCATCCGACACCCGCGCCCAGATACAGTGCGGCCATGGCTGATGCCGGTGAACAGCTCGATGACATCGACCGCATCCTCGTGCGCCAGCTGTTGGCGGACGGCCGGGCCACGCTGGCACAGCTGGCCTCCGCCGCGGGCCTGTCGGTGTCGGCAGTCCAGTCACGGGTGCGGCGGCTGGAAACCCGGGGCATCGTCACCGGGTACACCGTGCGCATCGACCACGCGGCGCTGGGGCAGATGTTGTCGGCGTTCGTCGCCATCACTCCTCTCGATCCTTCCCAACCCGATGATGCGCCCGCCCGCCTTGAACACATTGAGGCCATTGAGTCCTGCCACTCGGTGGCGGGCGAGGAAAGCTACATCCTGATGGTGCGCGTGGCCTCCCCGCGGGCACTCGAAGAGCTGCTGCAACAGATCCGCACGACGGCCAATGTGCGGACGCGAAGCACCATCATCTTACAAACATTTTACGAGGGACGGCACTTTATATCGTAGTTGTTACTGTTTTCACGAATCTTTATGAAAAATTATCGGGTACCATCCCAGTATGACCGCCGTTCTTACACCCTCCGTGCAGAACCCGGCCGACGAGCTGCTTGCGCCCACCCAGGTGCATTCGGTGCTGAGCCGGAGCATCCTGGTCGACGGCCTCGACTTTGTACTCGACCTCGACCGTTCCTCGGGGTCGTATCTGGTCGACGCACGCAGCGGCGAGTGCTATCTCGACATGTTCACCTTCTTCGCTTCCGCGCCGCTGGGCATGAACCACCCGGCGCTGGTGGACGATTACGCCTTCCGCGACGAACTGGCCGAAGCCGCGGTCAACAAGCCGAGCAACTCCGACGTTTACAGCGTGCCGATGGCCCGGTTCGTCGAGACCTTCGTGCGCGTTCTCGGCGATCCAGCACTGCCGCACCTGTTCTTCGTCGACGGCGGCGCACTAGCGGTCGAGAACGCCCTCAAGGTGGCCTTCGACTGGAAGAGCCGCCATAACGAGGCGCACGGCATCGAAGCGGCGCTGGGCACCCGGGTGCTGCACCTGCGCGGAGCGTTCCACGGTCGCAGCGGGTACACGCTGTCGCTGACCAACACCGACCCGATCAAGGTGGCCAGGTTCCCGAAATTCGACTGGCCGCGCATCGACGCACCCTTCATCCGCCCCGGCGTCAACATGGACGAACTGGAGGTAAAGGCACTGCAACACGCTCGCCGCGCGTTCGAGGCCCACCCCCACGACATCGCCTGTTTCATCGCCGAGCCGATCCAGGGCGAGGGAGGTGATCGTCATTTCCGGCCGCAGTTTTTCGCCGCAATGCGTGAGCTATGTGACGAGTTTGACGCACTGCTGATTTTCGACGAGGTGCAGACCGGCTGCGGATTGACCGGCACCGCGTGGGCCTATCAGCAGCTCAGGGTGACACCCGATGTCGTCGCGTTCGGCAAGAAGACACAGGTGTGCGGCGTAATGGCTGGCCGCCGGGTGGATGAGGTCGCTGACAACGTGTTCGCCGTCAGCTCTCGGCTCAACTCCACCTGGGGCGGCAACCTGGTGGACATGGTCCGTGCACGGCGGCTTCTGGAGGTGATCGAGGCCGACGATCTGTTCGCGCGCGCCGTTTCACACGGCCAGTATCTGCAGGATCGGCTCAACGAGTTGGCCGACGAGCTAGCTGGCCAGGTGCTCGACGTGCGCGGCCGCGGACTGATGTGCGCGTTCAGTCTGCCGACGCAGGCTCAGCGCGACGAGCTAATCCGCCGGATGTGGCATCGGCGGGTCATCATGCTGGCCAGCGGCACCCACGGCGTGCGGTTCCGGCCGCCGCTGACCGTCTCACGCGGCGAAATCGACGCGGCCGTGGACGCCGTGCGCGACTCGCTGAGCCGCCCCGACTAGCGACCGGTGGTGCCCGATCAGCCGGAAGCCGGTGTGACCCATGACGACAGAATCACATCGCAACCCAAACAACGATGTGGCTGGCTTGTTCGGGTTCGGCCACGAACCTCAGTGCGGTAAGGCCGCGGCCAGCAATTGCGTTGCGGTGATCACCCCATACGGTTGATCGCCCTTCATCACGGCCAACAGCGGGCTGTGCTGGCGCGCCATCATTGCGGCCGCTTCCAGGATCGTGTCGTCGGCGTCGACGGGTGCCACCTCGACGAGGTGCTCGGGCAGAACGTCGCGCACCTTCTTGCCCGTCAGCTTCTCGGCTAATCGGTCAGCCATAGATTCGTTGAGCACGCCGGCCAGCGACGGGTCGTCCTGCACGTAGCGGGGCACCAGGAATCGCACCACCTGCGACGCCGGAAGCACCGCCCGCGGCGTGCGCGACTCGTCGGTGACGACGATGCCGGGGAGCCGATGCTCGGCCAATAACCGGACAGTCTCCAGTGCGCCGGATTCCATCGTCACTACCGGGAAATGTTCCACGAGGTCGCCCGCGTGCACACCAGCACATTAGGCACGCGGCGGCGGCGCTACCGAGCCGTGAGGCCGTCAAAATTTGGCTTGCAGGCGTCAGGGGTTCGTTAAGGTTTCTCGGATCGCCATCGGCCGCGCGCACGGTGGGTCCATGACGCTTCTGGAGCTGTCGCCGTCGCTGCGTTCAGCGGCGACTCATCGACAGGAGGCAGGAGGGTTAGAAGTCGCGTCCCACCGCTAGGCGGCGACATCTCTGTTGTCCCGAGGAGGGATGTCGTCAAGATTGCCCCTGGTGCCGTCAAGAGGCTGTCAAGGGTTGTCGCAGTGATGCCCAACCGGGCGGAACGTGGATCTATGACATTGTTGGAGATGTTGCCGTCCCTGCGCCGGGCGGCCACTCCCCGCATAGACCGGGCGATCTGGCCGCTGACAACCAGTGTCGACGAAGTGGGGCGGCTCTGTGTGGGCGATGTGCCGTTGACCGAGGTCGCCGCTGAGTATCGCACCCCCACTTATGTCCTTGACGAGGCCGATTTCCGGTATCGCATGCGGCGCTATCGCGCGGCGCTGCCCGGGGTTGACGTGGTCTATGCCGGGAAGTCGCTGCTGACTGTCGCGGTGGCACGCTGGGTTGCCGACGAGGGGCTGGGTCTGGACGTGTGCTCGGGCGGCGAACTGGCCACCGCCCTTGCCGGCGGCGTGGACCCGGCGCGGATCATCATGCACGGCAACGTGAAAACGCCCGACGAGTTGCGTGACGCCGCCACCCTCGAAGTGGGCCGGATTGTGGTGGACTCGCCGATCGAGATCGCCTTCCTGTCCGGTCGGGTGCGCCGCCGCCAGCAGGTGCTGGTGCGGGTAACCCCCGACATCGACATCCGTGGGCACCGCGCGGTGAGCACCGGGGTGATCGATCAGAAGTTCGGCTTCGCGTTGGCCGGCGGGCATGCCGACCGGGCGGTGCGGCGCGTGCTGGATCAGCCGTGGCTGGATCTGGTCGGATTGCATTGCCACATCGGCTCGCAAGTCACCGATGCCGCGCTCTACGGCGAGGCCATCCGGCGGATGATCGCCGCGCTGGCCGGTATCCGGGCAAGCCACGGCGTCACCCTCAGCGAGCTGAATATCGGTGGCGGACACGGCGTTCCCTACGTTTCAGGTGATCCCGAGCTGGACCTGGACGAGCTGGCACATGTCATCGACGAGGCGGTTGACGCCGCCTGCGCCGCTGAACGGTTCCCGCGCCCGAGGATCGTGATTGAGCCGGGGCGCGCGATCAGTGCACGCGCCGGCGTCACCCTGTACCGAGTAATTGCGGTGAAATCGCAACCGGGCGGTCGAACCTTCGTCGCCGTGGACGGCGGCATGAGCGACAACCCTCGGGTGGCTCTCTATGACGCCAAATACACGGTGGTGCTGGCTAATCGCCACCCGCTGGGGCCGACCCAACCGATGACCGTGGTCGGGCGACATTGCGAATGCGGCGACGAAATCGCCCGCGACGTGCTCCTGCCGACCGATGTCCACCCCGGCGACCTGCTCGCGGTCGCGTGCACCGGCGCCTATCACCACAGCATGGCCTCGAGCTACAACATGATAGGGCGGCCACCGATTGTCGCTGTCCACGGCGGACGGGCCTGCGAACTGGTGCGCCGCGAGACGATCGCCGACCTACTCTCCCGCGACCGTGAGTTGACCACCCCGCAAAAGACGGGCCGGGCAGAGCCCTGACCAGTGGCAGCACCTGCCACGGCGGCGTGAAACACCGGCTTCACCCAGCCTCGCGGTCGATGACCAGCCGGCGTAAAGGTCATCTCAAGGTTGTGATGGTCTGCGGGCAGGCTCGGCTGCGCCGTGCTGGAGTAGAGGTTCGGTGTCCAGCAGTTCTGCGAGGAGGTGCGCCGTGGGTGACTGCGTCGACGCGTCGGTCCTGGTTGTTGACCACGACGACGAGGTGCAGCGCAGGCTCCAGCGCTGTGTTGCGGCGTTGCAGCGCATGGTTGATGGCGGCTGGTTCGTCGGCCATGAGGACACCATCGGTATGGAGGTCGAGCTCGATCTCGTGGACCCGTTGGGCAGGCCGCGGCTGATCAATGACGCGGTCCTGGCACGCCTGGGCCGGGCGGACATGCAGGACGAGCTCGGTCAGTTCAACGTGGAGCTGAGCCTGGCTCCTCGCCGGCTGCAGGGCCGCGTGCTGTATGACAGCGAACGCGACCTCGCCGACGTGCTCGACGGGTGCAGGGCGCGGATCGAGCGGCTCGGCGCTCGGCTGGTCGCCGTCGGCATGCTGCCCACCGTCAGCGCCGAGCAGCTGACCGTCGAGCGGATCTCCGCCAACCCGCGCTACGCGCTGCTGTGCCGCCGCATGCGTGCCGCTCGCCACAGGCCGTTCCTGGTGCGCATCCTCGACGGGTGTGAGCCGGTGGAGTTCACCACCGACGTGGCCGCTCCGGATGCCGCCACGACCAGCCTGCAGCTGCACCTGCGGGTGCCGCCGGATCGGTTCGCCGCCTACTACAACGCCGCCCAAATGATCGCCGGGGCGCAGGTGGCGGTGGCCGCGAACTCGCCGTACCTGCTCACCCGCCAGGCCTGGCAGGAAACTCGCCTCACTTTGTTAGCGCAGCTGCTCGACAGCCGCCGACCGAGGGAGGTCCGGGCCGGCGCACCGGCGCGCGTCCGGCTGGGGGACGGCTGGGTCACCGGTCCCGTGGAGCTCTTCGACGAGCTGGTGCGGCTGTTTCCGCCGCTCTTTCCGACGCTGGAGGCCGAGGATCCCGATGCCGCCCTGGAAGCGGGGTGTGCTCCGGGCCTGCGTGAGCTTCGCCTGCACGACGGCACGGTGTGGCGCTGGAACCGTCCGGTCTACGACGTCCAAGCGGGGTGCCCTCAGTTGCGCATCGAGAACCGGGTACTGCTCAGCGGACCGACCGCTGTCGACATGGTCGCCAACGCCGCCTTCTACTACGGACTGGTCCGCGCGATCGTCGACAGCGACGATGCCCCGTTCAGTCAGATGCCCTTCGCGGTGGCCGAGCGGGACCTGCACCGCGCGGCACGCGACGGGCTGGCGGCGCGGCTGTGCTGGAGGGGCATCGACCACCCGGTCAATCAGCTCACCCGTGAGGTCCTGCTGCCGGCCGCCGCGGCCGGGCTCGAGGCCTGGGGCGTGGACGCGGACGACCGCGACCGCTACCTCGGTGTCATCGAAGCGCGGGTCCGGTGCGGCCGTACCGGCGCCGCCTGGCAGACGCAGGTGGTGCGCTACCTCGAGGAGCACGGGCTGGGGCGTATCGCGGCGCTGCGTGAGATGACCCGGCGGTATGTCGAGCACTCGCACACCGGCGCCCCAGTTCACGAATGGCCCGTGCCATGACCGGGGGCTACGATAGACGGCGCCGGCGCCAGCGTGGCGGCCAGCGGGCCGCGAGGAGTTGCGCAATGTCTGACGATCGCTACGCCGACCTCGAGACCCTCGATCTCGAGCACCCCGTCTGGGACCGCTGCTTCACGGTCGCCCCGCTCGTGCTCATCGGCACGATCGACCCCGGAGGCGCGGCCAACCTCGCCCCGAAGCACATGGCGTTTCCACTCGGCTGGGACAACTACTTCGGTTTCGTATGCACACCGAGCCATGCCACGTTTCGCAACGTCGAGCGCACGCGAAGCTTCACCGTCACCTATCCGCGCCCA
>DASWBF010000284.1:0-1525 GCA_036390735.1 Mycobacterium sp.
TCGACGGTATCGAGCGAGGGCGTGGTCTGCGGCGGCGTCGGCGATGAGCCGCTTGCGCGAAGAGAATCAGACTCGGCGAGCGGTGACGTCACCCAGACAGCTTAAGTTCCCGGCCCGCCGCGCTCCCGTCCGCCACGCGCCGGGGGCTCACCTGGCGCCGCAGTGTCGCGCTCAGCTACTGCCGGCCACGCAGAACGCGTTGCCCTCGGGATCGGCCAGCACCACCCAGCGGAAGTTCTCGCCGACCGAATGCCGGCCGGACTCGGTGGCGCCTGCTTTGACGAGCCGCGCCACTTCGCCGTCGACGTCGGCGGCGGAGAAGTCCAGATGGATGCGGTTCTTGCCCGGTGTCGGGTCGGGAACCTTCTGGAAACCCAGCCGCGGACCTTCCGAGCGGATGACGACGACGAACTCGCCGGGTATCAGCTCCTGCGTTTTCCCGTCGAACTGTTCGGCCCACCACGCCGCGAGCGGCGCGGGATCGGAGCAGTCGAAGGTGACCATCTCGACGTTGAGTGCCATACGTCGAGTCTACGAGCTCAGTCGGGAGCCAGAAAGGCGTGCAGCGCGGCCGAATACGCGGCCACGTCATCGGCGCCCATCAACTCCCGGGCGGAGTGCATCGCCAGCTGTGCGGCACCGACGTCGACGGTCGGAATCCCCGTGCGCGCCGACGTCATCGGACCGATCGTCGACCCGCACTGAAGGTCGGCGCGGTGCTCGTAGCGCTGCAGCGGCACCCCCGCCTGCGCGCAGGCCAGCGCGAACACCGCAGCAGAGCGGCCGTCGGTGGCGTAGCGCAGGTTCGGCTGAACCTTGAGCACCGGGCCGGCGTTCACTTCGATCAGATGCCCCGGCTCGTGACGCTCCGGGTAGTTCGGATGCGTCGCGTGGGCCATATCGCCCGAGGCCACCACCGAGTTCGGTAACCGCCGCAGGTAGTCTTCGCGAGTTCCTCCCTCTGCCAACACAATTCGTTCCAGTACGGTGGTGAGCAGATTCGACTGCGCGCCGTGGTCGGACGTCGAGCCCACTTCCTCGTGGTCGAACAGCGCCAATACGGGTACATACCCGCGCGGCTCGGCTGTGAGGAACGCCTCCAGGCCGGCATAGCAGGTGGCCTGGTTGTCCAGCCGCGGAGCGCTGACCAACTTGCCGTTCGCGCCGATCACCCGCGACGGTTGCACGTCATGGGTCATCAGGTCGGCGCCTAGCACCGCATCCGCGTCCACTCCGGCCCGCTCGGCCACGAAGGCCAGAAACGAACGAGCGCCGCCGCCGACGCCCCACACCGCGTTCACATGCCGCTGCGGGTCGAGCTTCACCGACTTGCGGTCCTCGGCCAGGTGAATGGCCAGCTGCGGCACCCGCAGCAGCGGCTCCTCGATGCGCACCAGATGCTGGCGTGTGGTCGCGCCCTCGCGCACCGACAGCCTGCCGCTGATCCCCAGGTCGCGATCCAGCCACGAGTTCAGCCACGCGCCGCCGTACGGCTGCAGCGCGACCACCTGCCATCCGGCGACGA
>DASWBF010000285.1:0-11397 GCA_036390735.1 Mycobacterium sp.
CGAGATCTTCGGCTTCTACGGGCTGGCGTACTGGTATGCCGAGCAGGTCACGATCCTCGGCCTCGGGCCGATCTGGCAGAGCGACAACATCAAAGCCAAGGAGCGCGCGGCCGAGCAACTCGAGGCGGGCGGCGTGATGGCGTTCGGGCTCTCCGAGCGCGAGCACGGCGCGGACATCTACAACACCGACCTGCTTCTCACCGCTGCGGAGGAAGAGGGCGTCGTTTTTCGGGCGTCAGGGGAGAAGTACTACATCGGCAACGGCAACGTCGCCGGCATGGTGTCGGTGTTCTCGCGCCGTACCGACATCGACGGCGCCGACGGATACGTCTGGTTCGTCGCCGACAGCGGCCACGAGAACTACCAGCTGATCGACAACGTGGTGCACGGCCAGATGTATGTCAGCAACTTCCGGCTCAACGATTACCCGGTGCGCGAGGAAGACATCCTGTGTACCGGGCCTGACGCGTTCTCGGTTGCGCTCAACACCGTCAACGTCGGCAAGTTCAACCTGTGCACCGCCTCGATCGGGATGTGCGAGCACGCCTTCTACGAGGCGATCACGCACGCGAACAACCGCATTCTCTACGGCAACCCGGTCACCGACTTCCCGCATGTGCGCGCGAGTTTCGTCGACGCGTACGCCCGGTTGATCGCGATGAAGCTGTTCAGCGACCGAGCGATCGACTACTTCCGCAGCGCCAGCCGCGACGACCGTCGCTACCTGCTGTTCAATCCCGTGACCAAATCCAAGGTCACCTCCGAGGGCGAAACCGTGGTCACGCTGCTATGGGATGTGCTCGCCGCCAAAGGCTTCGAGAAGAACACCTACTTCAGCGAGGTCGCCCGGCTGATCGGTGCGTTGCCTCGGCTGGAGGGCACCGTGCACGTCAACGTCGCGCAGATCCTGAAATTCATGCCGAACTACATGTTCAACCCTGCCGACTACCCGGAGATCGGAACCCGCAATGACCCGGCGGACGACGTGTTCTTCTGGGCGCAAGGTCCGGCTGGGGGTGCATCCAAGGTGCAGTTCGCGGATTGGACTGCGGTCTACGAGAAATCCCTGGACATACCGAACGTCGCCCGCTTCTATGAGCAGGCTTGCGCACTGAAGGAGCTGCTGACCACGGCTGCACCGGGCGCCGAGCAGATGCGTGACCTCGACTTCCTTCTCGTCCTAGGGCATCTGTTCACGCTTGTCGTCTATGGCCAGTTGATTCTCGAGCAAGCCGCGCTGATCGATCTGGACCGTGACCTGGTAGACCAGATCTTCGACGTCCAGATACGCGACTTCTCCGCATATGCAGTCGCGTTGCACGGCAAGCCGAGTTCTACTCCGGCGCAACAGGAATGGGCGCTGTCAGCCGTGCGCAAGCCGGTCACCGATGGGAACCGCTTCGGCCGGGTCTGGGAGCAGGTCAAGGCCGACGACGGCGCCTACCAGATGCGTCCGTAGCACCGCCCCTGATGCCGCGCAACAGGGCGCTACTCGTCGGCTTGCGTGACCTGGCCGCCCCACACGGCGCGTGCGCCGGAGTCACCGATCTGGTACACGGTGACCAATGTCGAGATACCGACGGCCAGCGCGAGGATGGCGACGAGCACGTTGGCGCCGACCCGGCGCTTCTCCGACCGGCCCTCGGCGACATGCAGCACCGCCAGTACGATCGCGACGACCACCAGCGCGACGGAGAAGTAGATCATCCAGTTGCCGCGTTCGGCATGCGTGCGCAGGATCTCGCTCGGTTGGCGCGCGCGGTCGAACAGCCACTCACCGGCTTCGGTGGTTAGCGGCGTCAGCCCGGCCGTCACGAGAGCCAGCATGAGGACCAGCCACACCAGGCGGCGGCGCGCCGCGGGCCAGATGCCGCACAGGATTTCCAGCAGCGCGGTTAGCGGAGCCAGCACCACCATCGCGTGAACGAGCAGGACGTGGGCCGGCAGCCCCGAGATCGTGTTCATCAGTGCTCCTCGCGGTCGAATAGGTGACGACGATAGCGTGCTCATCCTGGCACGAAACTGGCAGTCGACTCGTTCAGGCGCGCGCGGCGTTGACTAGGTCGAGCGTCGCCTGCGTCCCGGCAGCCAGCGCGTCACGCTCGGCGTCGGTGATCGTCGCGCACACCCAGTCCCAGTGCGCCGACACCGTGCTGCCGACGGCCGGCGGCGGCGCCAACGAGACACCGTCCTTGCTCCAGCGCACCTTCTCCGGGGCCGGATCGCCCAGACGCAGCGCGTCGTTGTCGAACATCAGCGGCCGGGACACCAGCACGGCATACTCCGCATCAACATAATCGACGGTGCCCCAACGGATTCGGCAGTCCTGCATGACCTTCACCGGTGTCGTCGGGTCGCCCCCGAGGAAGCGGACCCACGGGTACACGACGAACACGTGGAAGCTGTGGTGCGCCGACACTCCGGCGGACGACTGGAGATCGCCGAGCAAGCCCGTCACTTGTCCCGCGAACGCCCGACGGAGCCGGGTCAGCAGGTCGGAGGGATCGACCCGGTCCAGCAGCGGGCCGCCCACCCAGTAGCTGCGCACCACCTCGTCGTTAAGCGGATCGGCGATGCCGGCCGCGTCAGCGATTGCCTGCAAATAGGGCCAGGCACCGTCGAACTCGCGGGCGTGCGCGGCGACCTCGACGGGATCCTCACCGCGCAGCAGCACCGACGCGTCGGGTGGCCCGCAGTACCCGAGCTCGTTCGGCGGGAACGCGTAACGCGCGAACATCGCGTAGCCCGGGATGGACTCAGGCAGTGCAGTCATTCAGCAGATCCGAGGCAGCTGTTCACCGATCGGCATGTCGACGACTCGGGTGCCGCCGAGCGCCGTGCGGGCGACCACCATGCCGGCATGCTCCGCGACACACGTGCCGACGGCGGCCGCGCGCACACCGAGCGGGTGTTCGCGCATCGCCGCGAGCACCTTGTCGACGTCCTCGGCGGGCACGAACGCGATCAGCTTGCCCTCGTTGGCGACGTAGAGAGGGTCGAGGCCGAGCAGCCCGCACGCGTCGCGCACCTCGGCCGGCACCGGCAGGCTCCGCTCGACAAGGGACACACCGACTTTGGCGGTCTTGGCGATCTCGTTGAGCGTAGCGGCCACCCCGCCGCGGGTGGGATCGCGCAGCACGTGGATGTCGGCGCCCGTGTCGATCATCGCGGCCACCAGTCGGTGCAGCGGCGCGGTGTCGCTAGCGACCGTGGTGCCGAACTCCAGCCCCTCGCGGCAGCTCATCACCGCGACCCCGTGCACGCCGATGTCGCCGCTGACGATCACGACGTCACCGGGACGCGCGCGTTGCGGCCGGATGTCGGCGCGCTCGTCGACCAGGCCGACGCCGGCGGTGTTGATGAACACCCCGTCGCCGTGTCCGGAGTCGACGACTTTGGTATCGCCGGTGACCAGCTTCACGCCTGCCGCCAGCGCGGCGGTGCCGACCGCCTGTGCGACACGGCCGATTTCGTCCAGCCGTGTGCCCTCCTCGAGGATGAACGCGGTCGACATCATCAGCGGCTGCGCGCCCGCCATCGCGAGATCGTTGACCGTGCCGTTGACTGCTAGGTCACCGATACTGCCGCCGGGGAACACCAGCGGCTTGACCACGAACGAGTCGGTGGAGAACGCGAGCCGAACTCCGCCGACGTCCATCACCGCCGAGTCGCCCATGCCGGCGTCGGCGGCCGGGCCGAACGCGGGCAGGAACAGGTGCTCGATCAACTCCGCCGACATCGCGCCGCCGCCGCCGTGCCCCATCACGATGTTGGGCGCGTCGCGCAGCGGCGCCGGGCACACCCACGAGTCCATGTCTATTTGTGCTCCTCGCGTCCGCGCGTCTATTTGTGCTCCTCGCGTCCGCGCCTCAATAGTCGCAGGTGACTGCTGCGGTGTCTCAGGCATGCGTGACCTCGAGCCGACGGTACAGGTAGTACGCGGCGCACGCGCCCTCGGACGAAACCATCGTCGCGCCAAGGGGATTGCGTGGCGTGCACTGCTTGCCGAACGCGGCGCACTGATGCGGCTTGATCAGCCCTTGCAGCACCTCGCCCGACCGGCACACGGACGACTCCTCCGTGTGGATGTCGGTGACGGCGAAGCGGTACTCGGCGTCGAACTCGCGGTAGGCGGGGGAGAGCCGCCAGCCGCTTTGCGGGATCATGCCGATCCCGCGCCAGGCGCGGTCGGTGACCTCGAAGACATCCTGCAGCATCGCCTTGGCCGGGCTGTTGCCGGCCGCCTGGACGGCGCGGGGGTAGGCGTTTTCCAGCTCATGACGACCCGATTCGAGCTGAATCACGGTGCGGCGGATGCCCTCCAGGATGTCCAGCGGCTCGAAGCCGGTGACCACGATCGGGATCTTGTACTTCTCGGTGAGTGGCGGATACTCGTCGGTGCCCATCACACAGCACACGTGGCCTGCCGCCAGGAACGCCTGCACCCGGCAGGTCGGCGAATCCATGATCGCTGCGATCGCCGGCGGCACCAGCACGTGCGACACCAGCAGCGAAAAGTTCTCGATGCCGCGGCGTTTGGCCTCGAACACCGTCATCGCGTTGGCCGGGGCGGTGGTCTCGAACCCGATGCCGAAGAACACCACCTGCTTGTCGGGGTTGTCGACGGCGATGGTCAACGCGTCCAGCGGCGAGTACACCACCCGCACGTCACCGCCTTCGCTCTTGATTCGGAACAGGTCCTTCTCGCTGCCCGGCACGCGCAGCATGTCGCCGAACGAGCAGAAGATGACGTCGGGGCGCGACGCGATCTCGAGGGCTTTGTCGATGATCTCCAGGGGCGTGACGCACACCGGGCAGCCTGGCCCGTGGATCATCTCGATCTGCTCGGGCAGCAGTTGGTCGATCCCGTGTCGGATGATCGAATGTGTCTGTCCACCACAGACTTCCATGATCGCCCACCGCTGGGTGGTGGCGGCCTTGATTTGCTCGACGAGGTTGCCCGCCAGTTCAGGATCGCTGAACTCGTCCAGATACTTCATGACTTCACCTCACCGTTTCCGTTGGTGTCCGGCTCGGGCATGCCGGCCTGTCGTGCGGCCAGCTCGAACGCGTCACCGAATTCTTCCTTCATGACGCCGAGGTGTTCGAACTCGGCGAGCGTGCGCATGGCTGATTCCTCGTCGAGCCGCTGGATCGCGAACCCGACGTGGACGATCACGTATTCGCCGACCTGCGCGTCGGGAATGTATTGCAGGCACACGTCTTTCTTGATGCCCCCGAAGTCCACGACGGACATCAGCGTTCCGTCACGGTCCTCCAAGCTCAGAATCTTGCCTGGTACGGCTAGACACATCGGTGTCCTCCCTTGCTAATTCTCTTCGCGCAAGCGCTCATCTGTGCCCTCACACCGAATTCCCGGCCAGCAGTTGGCCCAGCGCGATACCGCCGTCGTTGGGCGGAACCCGCCGATGGGTGATGACTTCGAAGCCGCACCGGCGCAGACCGGTCAGGCTCAGCTGCAGCAGCAGCGCGTTCTGGAACACCCCGCCGGACAGCGCAACGGTGTTGTGCGACGTCGCTTCCCGAACGTCTTCGGCCAGGCGACCGATCAGCTCGGCGACGGCGCGGTGGAACCGGACGCCGATGACGCCGGGCTGCACGCCGGCGCGGTAGTCGCGGACGATTGCAGCGAGCACCGGAGCGGGGTCGATGATCGCCGGCTCGGCGCTGTCGTCCAGGACGAAGGCATATTCTGCGGCACCGCAGAGAGTTTCGCGGGCCAGTCCCTCCAACTCGATCGCCGCCTCCGCCTCGTAGTCGACGGTGTGGCGGACTCCGGCCAGCGACGACACCGCGTCGAACAGCCGGCCCATGCTGGAGGTCGGGACACAGCCCCAGCCGGTGTCCAGCTGGTGCGCGAGCACCTTCTGCTCGGCGGGCGGGCAGGCGGCCACCGGCGCGAGGTCGCCGTCCCACGGGATGCCGGCGACCCACAGATGAGCCAGTGCCATCCGGTAGGGCCGCAGTACGCTGACGTCGCCGCCGGCCAACGGCACGTACTTCAGTTGAGCCAGCCGTCGGAATCCCTTGTAGTTGGCGAGCAGCACCTCCCCACCCCACACCGCGGCGTCGGTTCCGTAACCCGTTCCGTCGAAGGCGAATCCGATCACCTGCTCGGACCCGTCATACCCGTGCTCGGCCATCACCGCGGCGATGTGGGCGTGATGATGTTGCACCGTGCGGACCGGGCGTCCGTCGGCATTGCGGTGCGCCCAACCGGTCGACCGGTACAGCGGGTGAGCGTCGGCGACCAGCACGGCCGGGTCGACACCGGTCAGCGCCCGTAGGTGCGCCTGCGCGGAGTCGAACGCCGACAGCGTGGCAACGTCGTCCATGTCGCCGATGTGCTGGCTGAGCCAGGCGTAGCGCCCGTCGGCGACTGCCATCGCGTTCTTCAGGTCCGCGCCGACGGCGAGCGTCGGCGGCAGCGGCACCGGCAGCGCCACCGGAAGCGGTGCATAGCCGCGCGAGCGGCGGATCGGCAATTCGGTGCCGTCGAGGACCCGGACCACCGAGTCGTCACACGGAACCAGGATCGTCCGGTCGTGCATCAACCAGCCGTCGGCCAGGTCGGCCAGCCGCGCCACCACGTCGTCGTCGTAGCAGATCGGCTCGCCACCAAGGTTTCCCGACGTCATCACCAGCACGTCGGGCCCAGGCTCGTCGTCCTGCAGGCCGAACAGCAGCACGTGCAGCGGCGTGTAGGTCATCATGATGCCGAGATCGGGGTTGCGCGGTGCGACGGAATCGGCGACACCGGAGTGGGCCAGCCGCGGCAACAGCACGATGGGCCGTTGCGGCCCGCATAGCACTCGTTCGGCGGGCTCGTCGACCTCCGCGATGCGCCGGGCCGTCGCCAAGTCGGGCACCATCACCGCAAACGGCTTGTCTCCGCGGCGCTTCCGTCGCCGCAACTCTGCGACCGCCGCGTCGTTGCGCACGTCGCAAGCGAGGTGGTATCCACCGATGCCCTTGACGGCGAGTACGCCGCCGTCGCGCAAGAGCGTGCGGGCGGCGCGCAAAGCGCTTTCCCGGCGGACGGTGTCGCGGCCCGGCGTCACGTAGCTCAGGGTCGGGCCGCACGCCGGGCAGCACACCGGTTGGGCGTGGAAGCGGCGATCGGCGGGGTCGGCGTATTCGCGTGCGCAGTCGGCGCACATCTCGAATGCGGCCATCGTCGTGGTGGCCCGGTCGTAGGGCAGCGAGCCGATGATCGTGAACCGCGGGCCGCAGTTGGTGCAGTTGACGAACGGATGCCGGTAGCGCCGGTTGCCCGGGTCGCGGAGTTCCGCTGCGCAGTCCGCGCACATCGCGACGTCGGGGGAGGCCAGTGTGCGGCCGGTACCGGACCGCGACGTGTCCGCGATCGTAAAGCCGGTCCCGCCCAGCACCGGAATATCTTCTGTGGCAATCGATTCGATGATCGCCAGCGGCGGCGGCTGGTCGCGCAGCCGGTGCAGGAACTCATCGATGGCTGCGGCGTCTCCTTCGACCTCGATGATCGCGCCGGAGCTGTCGTTGCGCACACAGCCGGAGAGGCCGAGCGCGGCCGAGGTGGTGTACACGAAGGGCCGGAAGCCGACTCCTTGCACCACTCCTCGGACGCAGACGCGTAACCGTTGCCGATCGGTCATGGCGACGCCTCGGGGTCGCGGCCGATCAGCTTCAGACCCGCCATCGCTGCGTCTGCGCCTGCGCGGTCGGTCTTTTCGACCACGAAGCCCATGTGGATGATCACCCAGTCGCCCGGGCCGAACGTTTCCTCGGGGAGCATGCCGATGCTGACCTTGCGGTGCTCGCCGGCGACGTCGACGAGCGCGAGCTGCCCACCGTAACCCTCCAGCATGCGGACCACTTGTCCCGGGATGCCCAAGCACATGTCAGCTGCCTCCCGTCGCGGCGCGCGCCGACAACGTCGACAGCACCTCGGCGACGGCGCCGACGGCACCGTCGACAGCCGCGTCGACCGACGGCGACAGGCCGATGCCCTCGTCGACGTTCTCGACCTCACAGCCCACCACCACAGTGTACGGCGGGGTACCCCCCAGCGCGGCGAGGCTGGCGAACACCGCGGCCGGATCCATGCTGTGGGCATCCAAAACCGGTGTCGTCACAATTGATTCGTGGTCGGCCTCGAACATGTGCAGGGTTCCCGGCGATCCGCGGCTTGGCACCGCGTCGACGAGCACAAGAGCATCCCAGTCGTCGAGGAGGTCGTAGGCCAGGTGCATTCCGCGGATTCCGTAGTCCTCGACGCGCGCATCAGTGCCGGCGAGCCGTTGACCGGCACGCTTGATCACCTCGGGGCCGAACCCGTCGTCGCCGAGGAAGATGTTGCCGATGCCCGCTACCAGAATCCGGGACGTGATGTCACTCCTGTCATACATCTTGCGGATCTTGTCTTACATCTTGCGGATCTTCATGTAGCGCCGCGCATCCGGTATGGAACCGACGCCGACTGCGACGCCGAAGAGGACCGCCGCGGCGACCACACCCACGGCAACCCATCCCACTACATCCATTGCGAACTCCTTTCGGTGAGCGGTTCAACTTCATCGGGAGCGAAGTACAAATAGCGGCCGTACCAGTCGTGCAGATCGGCGGCCGGGTCGTCGTCGACGACGACCCCGACGTGCTGGTTTCCGTCGACATCCTCGTGCACCGACGTGACGTGCGCGGTCTTTCCGCTGAAGAAGATGTCCTGCGCGTCGGCGCGCCGTGACGGCCGCAGCCGGACGCGACTGCCGCGGGACACACGAACGCCGTTGACGAGGACGGCATCGATCTCGGGCTGGACGGCGGTGTCGGCCAGCGGGTCCCACCAGTCGACCCCGTCGGGGATCTCGGGGATGAGCGATGAGCCGCTTGCGCGAAGAGCAGAGGGCGACGATGACTCTTCCCGTGCGTGCGGGTTCCTCAGCACACCATGCAGATTGAGCATCGCCTCGGGTGACATCGAGTCACAGCGGTCGATGATCTGAGCGGCCAGCGGATCGGTGGCCCGGGCCTGCGCCTTCTCCTCGTCGGTCATCGTCATCACGCGCAGCGTGAGAATCTCGTCGATCTCTGTGGAGTCGTACAGCGCGCCTTCGCTTTGTTCGGCGATCTCCGGATGGTCGTAAAGGATGATCGGCGACGCGAGCATCAGGCTGTGGTCGCCGGGCGGCCCGGCCAGAACCGGGAAGCAGCGGTGCTGACGGCATCGCGCGACCGCGTCGCCGGCCAGCGGCGGCGGGTCCAGCAGCGAGACGAACTCACCGTCGATGGCCTCGGCGATCAGATGCGTGCCGATGAACGAGGCGGCGATCGCGTTGTCCTTGTTCCCCGGCGGCGCACCGGTATTGCGCACCTGGATGCTGACCAGCCCGAGATTGCCGTCGAGTTCCGCGGCCAGGGTCAACTCACCGGTGAGCTCTCTGCGGCTGCGCACCAGACGGCCACCGTCGACGGCTTCGGTGTCCGTACCGCCGGCCACCGTAAGCGGAATCTTCTGTCCCGCTTCGAGATCCGTGACGGGGAACGGTCCGAACGACAGTTCGCGCTCCACCGCCTCGTCCCACGTGAGCCACGTCTGGCCGTCGGCCGTCAACTCGTCGACGGTTTCGAAAAGCCCGTCGCCGGTGTCCCGTTCCGCGGTGCGCCGCTGCAACTGCAGGAACCGGACCACCACCGACAGCGACGCGGTACCCCCGTCCAGCAGCACCTGAGCCGACAGCGTGTCGTTTTCGCCGATGCCCCGCTCCTCGGCCCGCTGCGGACCCAGCACGCCGAACTGCCAGCGCGACTGGTTCTTTCGCGAATTAGCCCGGTACGGGTAGAGCAGATAGCCCTCGTAGAGCACCGCGTCGGCGATGGTGCGCACCCGGTCCCACCCGCCGCTCATGGCTGCACCTCCTGGGACGATGTCTCGAGCAGTGACGTGACCGCGTCGTCGAACCCGAGCATGCCACGCTCGGACTTATAGGCCGCCAGCGCGTCGAGCGTGTCGCGGTTCAGGCGCACCCAGCCGGTGTTCGGGTAGTGCTGGTCCATCAGGCTCCGCCAGACCGACACGGGCAGGTCGTAGCGGTCCTCGCGGTCCCACGGCACCTGCTGGACGGCAAAGCCGCGCTCACCCTGCGTGAAAACCGTTCCGCTGAACAGGAATTGCAGGGGGATGGTGCCGTCGCGCAGCGCATGCATGTACTTGGCCGCGGTGACCTCGAAGTCGTAGGTGCATTCGAGCGGCATCTCTACCTGGGTGGCGCCCGAGAACCCGGGCACCATGACCGCGCAGTGCAGCCACACGAACGTCCGCTGGGTGGTGCTCCAACGTTCGCGGGGGCCGAAAAGGTCCAGCAGCCCGGCCGCTTCCTCGTCGGAATAGCGGCGCCGCAACGGGTCGATGCGTACCTGGCAGCGCAGCGCGATCGCGTGCACCGGGTCGTCGCCGACCGCAGCCACGCCGACCTGCGCGGCGAGCACCGGCGTCACCGCATACGGCTGCGGGGACACGTCGACGACCGCGTACGTCACCTCGGTCATGCGCGATCCGCCTTCGCTTCTCGCTTGCCGGTCACCGCGGCACGACCTTACTGCGGGCGGCGACCTGCTCGAAGAACTCGGAGATGAACTCTCGGACCTGCTGACCGCCGTCGAACCCGTGCCACAGCAGCCGCAGCCGGCCGACGAACTCGTAGCAGGCGTCGATCGGCACGAGGAAAGACTCGGGAGCGCCACCCTCCTCGTCGGGCACTCGGACGATCAGCGCCTCGGTGTCGTCGGCGAGCATGTCCACCCGCGGGTCGGATTCGCGAATGTTGTTCCACGCCGCCAAGTCCAGCTCCGATTCGGTCGCACCGGCCGGACCCGGGTAAAACGCGACCGTGCGGCCCAGCGCGGAGTTGCGGAAGAAGAACGCCAGGCCGACCGGGATCTGCAGCGCTTCCCATTCCCGACGGTCGAGCGCGAAGTCCGGAAAGGTCAGGCAGCGGTCCGGGATCGCGCGGTAGCGCAGCTCCGCATTCGTGTCGGTGAACAGCAGATAGCAGCCTCGGCAAACGCACATCAGTTGCCGGGCTTCGACATTCACGACGTGCTGGTGCTCGTCGGCGATCGGCTCGGTGCACATCTCGCAGCGTTCGCCCGCCGGCTGCGGCGCGTTGCGGTTGGCCCTGATGCGGGCCAGGACGTCGTAGGCGCCGGTCATGTGGCCACCGCCCGAGCCAACGCCATCGACAGCACGCCGTCGCGCTCCAGCAACGGGATCGGCTCCAGATGCGCGTCGCTGTGGCCGTTCCCGTCGACGCACCGCCCGGCGTGCACGACGTCGAAGTGCGCGCGACAGCGGGGACATCGCAGCACCGGTGCGTTCGTTCCCATCATCTTGTGCAGTGC
>DASWBF010000286.1:0-1821 GCA_036390735.1 Mycobacterium sp.
GCCCGGTTCGACGAGATCTACGCGCAGCTCCCGAACGACACAGCCCGGCTGCTTGTGGAGACCGACATCGAAACCGGGCTGCGCTGGGGCGAACTCACCGAACTCCGCCCCGCCGACATCGACACCTCCACCCGCGTCCTCACCGTGTCCCGCGTCGTCTTAGCCCGGATCCACCGCGTCTTGATCGGTAGCGGCGTGCCGTGAACGCGCAGATGCCCTCGTACCAGGGACGATTGGTCTTGCGACGGACACAATCGGAACCGCGGGAGAGGGCATCTGACTGGTGCGAGCATCTCATGACCTGAGCCGGGTGTCGGTGAACTTCACCGAGACGAATCTGATCCCGAACGCCGGGCTGCTGCCGGCCGCGATGCTGGCCCAGCGGATCGACCTGGCTGGGTTGGTGGACCAGCGGCTGCAGCTGGCCCGGCACGGCGCCGGCAGCGGCAGCAAGGCCCTCACCGTGATCGGGTCAGTCCTGGCCGGTGGCGACAGCATCGACGACACCGCGGTCCTGCGTGCCGGTGCTGCCGGGATCCTGTTCGACGACACGAGGGCCCCGTCGACGATCGGGTCGTGGCTGCGGGCGCACAAGTGGTCCCACGTCCGGCAGCACGACGCGATCTGCCGCGAGCTGCTGGCCCGGTTGTGGGCAGCCGGTGCCGGCCCGGCCGACCTGACGGCGCCGTTGATGTTCGACCTGGACTCCTCGATCGTGCCGGTGTTCGGCCGCGGCAAGCAGGGCGCTGCGTTCGGCTATACGAAGGTCCGCGGCTATCACCCGCAGTTCGCCACGTGCGCGCAGACCGGGATGGTGCTGTTCAGCCGGTTGCGAGGTGGCGCTGCCGGTTCGGCTCGCGGCGCGAAGTCCTTCCTCACCGAGACGGTCAGCCGACTGCGGAACGCCGGCGCGACGGGGGAGCTCACCGTCCGGGCCGACAGCGCGTTCTTCAGCAAGGCCGTGCTGCACACGGCGGTGAAGCTCAACGTCCGGTTCTCCGTCACGATCCGGCAGGACAAGAAGATCCGAGCTGCGATCGACGCGATCGACGAGAGCGCGTGGCAGCCCATCCCGTACTGGCTGAGCACCCCGGAGACCTCCGGCGCGGACGTCGCGGAGACCAGCTACACCGCATTCAGCGGCAAGGACGCGATGACCGTCCGGTTGATCGTCAGGCGGGTCCGTCCGACGCCGGGTAGTCAGCTCGCGCTGTTTACGACCTGGGACTACCACGCGTTCGTGACCAACCGGGATGGTGAGTTCCTCGAGATCGAGGCCGACCACCGTCGGCACGCGATAGTCGAGCAGCGCATCGCCGAACTCAAAAGCGCCGGCCTCGCGCACCTGCCGTCAGGAAAGTTCATGGCCAACGCGGTCTGGCTCGCCCTGAGCGTGATGGCCCACAACCTCGGCAAGGCCGTCGGGCGCCTCGCAGGCCCCGACCTCGACAGCGCGACCGCGGCCACCTTACGGCGCAAGGTGTTCACCGTCCCGGGTCGTCTGGTCAGCAGCGCCAGACGCCTCGCCCTGCGCCTGCCCGAGTCCTGGCCATGGGCCACCGCCATCGAGCAGGCGATCGAGAAGATCCAGGCCATCCCACTCCGCTGCTGAACAACACCCCCATCTCAACGACCAGGACCTCGGAGAAGCCGGCAGACCGGCGACTCAAGCACGCCCCACCTCGGCATCAGCTGAAACGACCAAGATCAGGCCATCGAGATCGACGTCAGAAGGTCACGCGGTGGATCCGGGCTAAGGATCTGGCTCCGGTGGGCTCAAGAGGTACGAGGAGCCCGACTCTGCAATCATGGGGACGCCTC
>DASWBF010000287.1:0-7414 GCA_036390735.1 Mycobacterium sp.
ACACGTTCTCTCCGCCGGAGATGATCATGTCTTTGAGCCGATCGACGATGAACACGAAGCCCTCGTCGTCCATGTAGGCAGCATCGCCGCTGTAGTACCAACCGTCTGACAGCACGGCCGCTGTCTCCTGTGGCTTATTCCAGTAGCCCAGCATGATCATCGGCCCCTTGGCCGCGACTTCGCCGATCGTGCCACGCGGCACTTCCTGGCGGTTCTCGTCGACGATCTTCACCTCGGCCGTGTGTGCGGCTTGGCCGCAGGACTTGAGGCGGCCGGCATACGGTCCGTCCAGTGTCGCGTAGCGCGGCGGCAGCACGGTCAAGATCGGCGCCGCTTCGGTCATGCCGTAGCCCTGGACGAACTGGCTGTTCGGGAAAACCTGGAGTGCCTTGCGCAGCACGCCCTCGGCCATCGGCGAGCCGCCGTATTGGATGTACTTGAGGCTCGAAAGATCAAAGCCGTCCACCGTGGGGTGATTGATCAGCATGTTGATCATGGTTGGCACGTATACGGCGTGCGTCACCTTCTCGTGCTCCATTGTCTGCAGGCAGTCGGTGACGTCGAAGCGCGGCACGAAGACATGGCACCCACCGCAGACCGTGACGCCGAAGGTCGCAGAGCCGTCGGCAAGATGGAACATCGGGGCGGAGTGCAGGAAGGTCATGTCCTGGTCGTAGTGCACACCGGCAATGATGTTCATTGCGTTCCACACAAGATTGTTGTGGCTGAGCATGACGCCCTTGGACTTGCCCGTCGTGCCGCCGGTGTAAAAGAGCCCTGCAAGCGTGTCGCCCCCGGCGCCGACGTCGGAAACCGGGGTCGCGGCCGCGAGTTCCTCGTAGGGCCGCATGCCCGCGGGCGGCGCGTCGTCGTCGAGATAGAACAGCGCCTCGACAGTCGGCATCTGTCCGCCCAACGCAGCGGCATGCGCCTGCATCGCGCCGTCGACGAACAGCACGCGCGCCTAGGAATCGTCAAGCACGTACTGGATCTCCGGCGTTGCGAGCCGCGTGTTGACCGGCACCATGACTCCAGCGACCCACGGGATCGCGTACATCAATTCCAAGTAGCGGTCGCTGTTGAGCGCGAGGATCGCCACCTGATCGCCGGGTCGCACGCCGACGTGTTCGAGTCCGCCGGCGATCCGCGCGACACGGTCAGCCGTCTCCGACCACGTGCGTCGCCGATCCCTGAACACCGTGGATTGTGCTCGCGGCCAAATCTGCGCTGCGCGCCGCAACCCCTGCGTCAGATACATGACGACCACCACCTATGTTGGGCGTCATCATAAGTGCGTGCAGACGGCGTTTGACAGCTTTCGCCGAGGAAGTGGTCAGCAACCTCGCAGCCGGGATGCGAGGTAATCAGAAACCCCGTCGATGGATACCCGATCCTGCGTCATCTTGTCGCGTTCCCGCACGGTCACGGCGTGATCGTCGAGCGAGTCGAAATCGACTGTCACGCAATAAGGTGTGCCGATCTCGTCCTGGCGGCGGTACCGTCGGCCGATCGCGCCGGCGTCGTCGAACTCGACGTTCCAGCATTTACGTAGCTCGGCGGCCAGATCGCGCGCCTTCGGGGACAGATCGGCGTGCCGGGACAGCGGCAGCACCGCAGCCTTCACCGGCGCCAGCCGAGGGTCGAGTCGCAGCACCGTGCGTTTGTCCATGCCGCCCTTGGCATTTGGCGCCTCGTCCTCGGTGTAGGCGTCGATCAGAAACGCCATGAACGACCGTGTCAGACCCGCTGCCGGCTCGATCACGTACGGGATGTAGCGGGTTTCGGTGTTCTGGTCGTAGAACGACAGGTCCACACCGGAGTGCTCGGAGTGCGTTTTCAAATCGAAATCGGTGCGGTTGGCGACGCCCTCCAGCTCACCCCACGGATTGCCTTGGAAGCCGAACTTGTACTCGATGTCGACCGTGCGGTCCGAATAGTGCGAGAGCTTGTCCTTGGGGTGTTCCCACAGCCGCAGATTCTCCAGATCGATGCCCAGGTCGACGTACCACTGCAACCGGGTGTCGATCCAGTACTGGTGCCATTCCGGCGCGGTCGCCGGCTCGACGAAAAATTCCATCTCCATCTGCTCGAATTCGCGGGTGCGAAAGATGAAATTCCCTGGAGTGATCTCGTTGCGGAAGCTCTTGCCGATCTGGCCGATTCCGAACGGCGGCTTCTTGCGTGACGTCGTCACCACGTTGGCGAAGTTGACGAAGATGCCCTGCGCGGTTTCGGGCCTCAGGTAGTGCAGGCCCTCGTCGGTTTCGATCGGGCCGAGATGGGTCTTGAGCATCATGTTGAACTCGCGCGGCTCGGTCCACTGGCCTTTGGTGCCGCAATCCGGGCACACGATCTCGGTCATCGGCACCGACTCGGGGTCGTCGAGACCCTTTTTCGCGGCGTATGCCTCCTGCATGTGGTCCTGACGATGCCGCTTGTGGCAATTCAGGCACTCCACCAGCGGGTCGTGGAACACCTCGACGTGGCCTGAGGCCACCCACACCTCACGCGGCAGGATGATCGAGCTGTCGATGCCGACGACGTCGTCGCGGCCGGAGACCACCGCTTGCCACCACTGGCGCTTGATGTTCTCTTTGAGCTCCATACCCAACGGCCCGTAGTCCCAGGCTGACCTTGTGCCGCCGTAGATTTCACCGGACGGGTACACGAGCCCGCGTCGCTTGGCCAGGTTGACGACGGTATCGATGACGGATGCCACGGGTGACCAGAGTAACGACCGCCTGTTGCATGCGTGAACGCGCATGTAATCTGGCTTCTAATGGAAACCATTTCCAGTTTGGTAAACGCCCCAGCGCCGTCGCGAGAAGTGCTCGAGACCGCCAGCGACATCTTGCGCGCGCTGTCCGCGCCGGTGCGGATCGCGATCGTGTTGCAGCTTCTCGAGTCGCAGCGCTGCGTGCATGAGCTGGTCGACGCTCTGGGGGTGCCGCAGCCGCTGGTCAGTCAGCACCTCCGGATCCTGAAGGCCGCCGGCGTGGTGCAAGGCGAGCGGTCCGGCCGTGAGGTGCTCTACCGGCTGGTGGACCAGCACCTGGCGCACATCGTGACGGCCGCGGTGACCCACGCCGGCGAGGACGCCACGTGACCGGCGCGGGAGTCCGCAGCACTCGTCAGCGCGCGGCGATCACCGCTCTGCTGGAGTCCCTCGACGATTTCCGCTCCGCCCAGGAAATCCACGACGAACTCCGCCGCCGTGGTGAGGGCATCGGGTTGACCACCGTGTACCGCACGTTGCAGTCGATGTCGGCGGCCGGTGCCGTCGACACGCTGCGCACCGATACCGGCGAGTCCGTGTACCGCCGCTGTTCGACGCACCACCATCATCATCTGGTGTGCCGCAACTGCGGTTTCACGGTCGAGGTGCAAGGCGGCCAGGTGGAGGCGTGGGCCGCTGAAGTTGCTGCCGCCCATGGCTTTTCGGAGGAAAGCCACACCATCGAGATCTTCGGGACGTGCGCCACCTGCGCGGCCAAAGGCTAGTCCATCAGCGCGCGGCGCACGTCGGCACCCGTGGACAGCACCAGCAGGATCAACGTACGCAGCGCGTCGTCGGTGAGCCCGCTGCCCGGAAAGTTGTAGCGCAGCAGCACTTCGCCGATCCGCTTCCTTTCGATCAACGTCACCGTGCCCAGCATGGTGCTGCGGGAGTGTTCGGCGATCCTGGCTCGAATCCGCCGGTCCAGCGGCACATCCCAGGCAAGGATCTGCGACAAGGAGATCAACTCCAGACCCTCGGCGATGTCGACCACCCGCAGCGACGCCAATGTGCCGTCATGCTGCACCGTCAACGCGCCGTCGTCTTCCTTCCGAATCGACACCACGCCGTCGAGCACGTCGAAAAGCCGCTGCTGCAGCGTCATCACGCTCTGCCGCTCAGGTACATCATTCGGCTCTGCCGAAGCGGCGGTTGCGGTTGACGTATTCCTCGCAGGCCGCCCACAAGTCCCGGCGGTCATAGTCGGGCCACAGTTTGTCCTGGAACACGTACTCGGCGTACGCCGACTGCCAGAGCATGAAGTTGCTGGCCCGCTGCTCCCCCGACGTCCGGATGAACAGGTCGACGTCCGGAATGTCGGACCGATGCAGGTGTTTGGCCAGCGTTGCCTCGGTGATCCGCTCGGGATTCAGCTGCCCGGCCGCGGCCAGCCGCGCGATTTCCTTTGTGGCCTCGACGATTTCGGTGCGGCCGCCGTAGTTCACGCAGTAGTTGATGGTGATGACGTCGTTGTGGAGAGTCATGTCCTCGGCGATCTCGAATTCCTTGATCACGCTGCGCCACATCCGTGGCCGCGAGCCGACCCATCGCATCCGGACGCCTATCGCGTTGAGGTTCTCACGTCGGCGCCGCACGACTTCACGGTTGAACCCCATCAGGAAGCGGACCTCTTCGGTGCTGCGCTTCCAGTTCTCGGTGGAAAATGCGTACACGGTCAGGTGTTTGATGCCGATCTCGATGGCGCCGCAGGTGACGTCGATGAGCACGGCCTCACCCATCTTGTGGCCATCGGTGCGGTGCAGCCCGCGCTGGGTGGCCCAACGACCGTTGCCGTCCATCACGATCGCGACGTGATGGGGCAGTTGGTCGGCGGGGATTTTCGGAGCCGCGGCCTTCGACGTGTGCTGCGGCGGTCGTCTCGGGCCGCCCCCGGGCGCCGGCGGCAGATCCGGGAACGGGACGGGCCAGACCGATTTGTCAGGGAAGGTCGGGTAGTCGTCGGGCGCCGGGTCCAGTTGCGGGAACCGCTGTCGCTTGCGCTCAGCTCCCCGAATCACGCGCCATATCCTGCCTGACCAGCGCCACGCTGTGGTCGCCGACTGTGCGATCAACCCGTACGGCGCGCTCCACCAGCGGCAATGTCCGCAGCTGCCGTTCGAGATGCCACTGCAGGTGCGCGGCCACCAGCCCGCTGGCATGGCTGCGATGCGACTGCGGCGTGGCCTGGGCAAAGTCCCAGTCACCGTCGTGCAAAGCGGACATCAGATCCAGCACCCCTACCGGCGGCGTGGACGATCCCGCCGGTCGGCAGTGCACACACACGCTCCCACCTGCCGCGACGTGAAACGCCCGATGCGGCCCAGGCGCCGCGCAGCGGGCGCACTCGGTGAGCGCCGGCGCCCACCCGGCGATTCCCATGGCGCGCAGCAGATATGCATCCAGCACCAGCTCGCGCGGACGCGCTCCGTCGGCCACTGCGCGCAACGCGCCGACGGTGAGCCGGTGCAGCGCCGGAACGGGAGCCCGCTCCTCGCCGGCCAGCCGCTCAGCGGTTTCCAGCACCGCGCACGCACAGGTGTAGCGGCCGTAGTCGCTGACGATGTCGGTGGCGAACGCGTCGATGGAGGCCACCTGCGTGACGATGTCGAGGTTGCGGCCGGGGTGCAGCTGGACGTCGATGTGGGCGAACGGCTCCAGCCGCGCGCCGAACTTGCTGCGCGTGCGCCGCACGCCCTTGGCGACCGCGCGCACCAGCCCGTGCTCACGCGTGAGCAGGGTGACGATCCGGTCAGCCTCGCCGAGCTTGTGCTGGCGCAGCACGACTGCCCGGTCCCGGTACAACCGCATTGGTTCAGTTTCGCACCGCAAACAGACATAACTGGTACGCAGCGCCGGTTAATGTCTGGCTTGTGGAGCGGTTCCCGACCCTCGCTGGTCAACTGCACCAGCTGGCCACCGGCGCCGCGACCTCCGACCAGCTGGTGCGCCGCAGCCTGCACGCCATCAACGCCAGCCAGTCGACGCTCAACGCGTTCCGGGTGGTACTCACCAAGCAGGCGCTCACCGACGCCGCCGATGCCGATCGCCGCCGCGCCGCCGGCGACCGTGCCGCGCTGTTGGGCGTACCGATTGCCGTAAAGGACGACGTCGACGTCGCCGGTGTGCCCACGGCGTACGGCACCGAGGGCCACGTCCGCCCAGCGACCCAGGACGCCGAGGTGGTGCGTCGACTTCGCGCGGCCGGGGCGGTGATCGTCGGCAAGACCAACACCTGCGAGTTCGGGCAGTGGCCGTTCACCAGCGGGCCGGGCTTCGGGCACACCCGCAACCCGTGGTCGCGGGAGCACACGCCCGGCGGTTCGTCAGGCGGAAGCGCTGCGGCCGTGGCTGCCGGCCTGGTGCCGGCGGCGATCGGCTCCGACGGCGCGGGCAGCATCCGCATCCCGGCGGCCTGGACACACCTGGTCGGGATCAAGCCGCAGCGTGGCCGCATCTCCACGTGGCCGCTGCCGGAGGCCTTCCACGGCATCGCGGTCTACGGCGTGCTGGCCCGCACCGTCGCCGATGCGGCGCTGCTGCTCGACGTGGCGTCGGGCAACGCGGGCGGCGACCTGCACAAGCCGACGCCGATCCGGCTGACCGACCATGCGCATGCCGCGCCGGGACCGTGCCGGATCGCGATATCGCTGAAGTTTCCGTTCACGGGGTTCCGCTCCCGGCTGCACCCCGAGATTCACGCTGCTATGGACAAGGTCGCCGACCAGCTGGAGGCGATGGGGCACACGATCATGGCCGGCGACCCGTCATACGGGCTGCGGCTGGGGCGCAGCTTTCTGGCCCGCTCGACGGCCGGGCTACTGGACTGGGCCGACCGCGTCGGTGACGGCGTCACGCTCGATCCGCGCACCGTCTCCAACTTGCGGCTTGGTCGGCTGTTGTCGCAACGGGCGCTGCAGCGGGCGCGACGCGACGAGGCCATCGCGGCGCGCCGCTCCGGACGGATCTTCAACCACGTGGACGTGATGCTCGCTCCGACCACCGCACAACCGCCCCCGCCCGTGGGCGCGTTCGACCACCTCGGTTCGTTCCGCACGGATCGCACCATGATCACGCACTGCCCGTTGACGTGGCCGTGGAATGTGCTCGGCTGGCCGTCGATCAACGTGCCGGCCGGGTTCACCAGCGACGGACTACCGATCGGTGTGCAGCTCATGGGCCCGGCGAACAGCGAGCCGCTGCTGGTATCGCTGGCCGCCGAGTTGGAGGGCGTCAACGGCTGGGCGGTGAAGCAGCCGGACGTGTGGTGGGGAACGCCCTCTAAAAACCAAGCCTGCCAAGCTGTTTCGGATCGCGCTGCCAGTTCTTGGCGACCTTGACGCGCAGATCGAGATAGATCTTGGTACCCAGCAGCTTCTCGATCTGGGTGCGCGCGGCGGTGCCCACTTCACGCAGCCTGGCTCCGCCCTTGCCGATGACGATGCCCTTCTGACTGTCGCGCTCGACGTAGAGGACCGCGTGCACGTCGACCAGATCGTCGCGGTCCGGCCGCGGAGTCACCTCGTCGATCACCACGGCCAACGAATGCGGCAGCTCGTCGCGAACTCCTTCCAGCGCGGCCTCGCGAATCAGCTCGGCCATCAGCACCTCTTCGGGTTCGTCGGTGAGCTCGCCGTCCGG
>DASWBF010000288.1:0-6964 GCA_036390735.1 Mycobacterium sp.
GTGGAAACGCAGTCCCGGCGGATTGGTTACGGCATTAGAGCCGCTGCTGCGTCGCCGGCGCGGGGCCTGGGTCGGCTGGCCGGGTGTTGTCGACGATGCCGTGGACATGGCCGACGAGCCCATCGCCCTGGACGAACTGCAACTTCATCCGGTACGGCTCAGCGCTGACGACATCGCCCAGTACTACGAGGGCTTTTCCAATGCCACGCTGTGGCCGCTGTACCACGACGTCATCGTCAAACCGACCTACCACCGCGAGTGGTGGGACCGCTACGTCGACGTGAACCGCCGCTTCGCCGAAGCCGCGTCACGCGCTGCGGCGAAAAACGCCACCGTGTGGGTACAGGACTACCAGCTGCAGCTGGTGCCGAAGATGCTGCGGGAACTGCGACCGGACCTGACCATCGGCTTCTTTCTGCACATCCCGTTTCCTCCCGTCGAGCTGTTCATGCAATTGCCTTGGCGCACAGCGATTGTCGAGGGACTGCTGGGCGCCGATCTGGTCGGCTTCCAGCTTTCCGGCGGCGCGCAGAACTTCCTCTTCCTGGCAAGACGGCTCGTCGGTGCCAACACATCGCGCGGATCGATCGGTGTCCGTTCACGTTTCGGCGAGGTGGAGTACGGGTCGCGGGTGGTCCGGGTGGGCGCTTTTCCGATCTCGATCGACTCTGCTGAACTCGACCACAAAGGCAGAGAGCGGAGTATCCGCCACCGCGCGCGAGAGATCCGCGCCGAACTCGGCAACCCGCGCAAGGTACTGCTCGGTGTCGATCGCCTGGACTATACGAAGGGCATCGACGTTCGGCTGAGAGCATTTTCCGAACTCCTGGCCGAGGGGCGCGCCAAACGGGACGACACCGTGCTCGTGCAGCTGGCAACGCCCAGCCGCGAACGCGTCGAAAGCTACAAGGCGCTTCGCGAGGACATCGAGCGGCAGGTCGGGCACATCAACGGCGAGTACGGCGAAGTCGGCCATCCGGTTGTGCACTACCTGCACCGACCCGTTCCGCGCGACGAGTTGATCGCGTTCTTCGTCGCCAGCGACGTCATGCTGGTCACGCCGCTGCGAGACGGCATGAATCTCGTGGCCAAGGAGTACGTGGCGTGTCGCAGCGACTTGGGCGGCGCCCTCGTACTCAGTGAATTCACCGGCGCGGCAGCCGAACTCAGTCAGGCCTACCTAGTCAACCCGCACGATCCCGACAGCGTCAAGGACGCCATCGAAGCAGCCATAAACCAGTCCCTCGAGGATGGCCGGCGACGGATGCGGGCGCTTCGCCGTCAGGTGCTGGCCCATGACGTGGACCTCTGGGCGCGGTCATTTCTCGACGCGCTGGCGGAGAAGCCGGAGTCTTAGATCGGTTTGATGTCGCTGATCAGCCACTGACCATCGATGCGCTCATAGTTCACGCGGACCCGGCTCCCTGAATACAGCGGCTCTCGGTCCTTCGCCAGGTAGGTCTGGTTGATATAGACCATCACCGAGCCCGAGTTGCGGTGGGCGTCCATCACGCCGACCCCGACCACATTCACCTGACTGACGAGGTGTTGCTCGCGCGCCTGCGGAATGATTTCCTTCGTCGTTCGATCCTCATACTGGCGGCGGAAGTCCGGCGTCATCATCGGATACGCCGCGGTGAGGCTTGTCTCGACCGTCTGGTAGTCATAGCCAAGGATTTTCGGGACTTGATCTTTGGCGAGCGGGGCCAACTCCGCCCGGGTCGCCTGCTCGCCGCGCATTTCGACGCGGTCCCAATACAGCCAACCGCCCACTCCGGCCAGCGCGACAAACGCAGCGGCGAGTAATCCGGCGACGCCGGTGATGAGCCAGCGCATCAATTACCCCCGTCGGGCCACTTCAGGTCGTAGCCGGTCATCCCGCCATCGTCTTCCTGCCGCACCGTGATGCGCATCCTGGATGGTGTCGACGGCTGGTTGTTGCCGTTAGCGTCGGTCGTTGTCACGCGCACGGACACCAATACCGTAGCGGTGCCGACGTCGGCATCTTTGCTTTCCAGCGCGGCGCCGGTCACTACCGCTTCGGAGCTACCGCCCATCGAGCGGAAGAACTGCTCGAGGACCTCCGTGTGGTTGTCGCGGGCGAGCATGTCGTGCAGCGGGCCACTCGTGCTGTTCACGACTCTCTTGACGCTGTCCTCGACCGTGTTCTGGTTGAAGCTGTACATGTTCACCGCGAGTTGTGACGCGGTGTCGACGAACCGTTGGTCCTGCTCTTGACGTGCCTGCGCATCACGATTCTCGAAGAACATCAACGTCACAGCGGTCACGAGACCGGCGACCGCCAGGACGCCAGCGGCCAACGCCACGGTCGCGACCAGTTTGAGGTGCGCGAGCCGACGAGGCGGGGGTCCGGCTTTGCGGATCGGCTTACGACCCTGACGTTCTTCCTCGGGCGACTTCTCGAGCCGGACCGTGGTCGTTTCGGCCGTTCCGCCGTTGGCCGGACCGGCCGCACGGACCGCACGGCGAGCCGCCTGCTGGGGCCCGGATTCGGTTGTGGTCATCAGGTTTGCCTCGGATCCTTCATGAGGTCGTACCAATTCTCTTGTGGCTTCAGGTTCTGCGCACCGGCGCCGAAGACCGCGGCATTGCCGTTCGCATCGATGAAGGTGCCGCTCCGCTGGTCATAGCTGCTGTATGAGGTCCCGCTCACCCCTGGCGGTGTCACAGCGGCCGGCGGAAGCGCCCCCGGGTCGGGCGGCGGCGCAGGCGCCGGCGCAGGCCCGGGCGGTGGCACCACGGGCGGGTAGGGCCCCGGTGACAGCGGCGGCGGCTGCGGGTTCGCCGGTGCCGGCCATGCATCCGGGTACGGTGCCGGGGGCACCCACGCCGTCAGCGGCGGTGGCGGTGCGCCGTCGACAGGCGGATTCTCGACCGGCCACGGCTGGTGCGGGGCCGGGCCCGGCCCGGGCTGCACGCCCGGCGGCACTGCACCGGGCGCAACCGGGTAGCCCGGATCCGGATCCGCCTCGGGCGGGATGTACGGATACTTGTTGGGCGGCAGGGTGTTCCGAGGATCCTCGACCGGTGTACCGGTCGGAACCGGCGGCCCGCGCCACGGGTTGTTGCCGAGCGGAACATAGCCGCGCGGATCGCGGCAGAGCTGGACCGTTGGCGCACGCTTACCCGGGAATTCTTGGCATGGGTAGTTCCTGGCCCCACGCACCGCACTCGGATCGTTTTGCGGCACTTTGCAGTACATGTCCTTCGGCAGGTCGCGGACGGTCTGGTCGGCGGGTGGCCGGATGAACTGGGGTGGCAAGAACCCGGTCAAGCAGGGCGGCGGGTCGCCGAGATCCACCTTGAAGTCCAGCTTGCCGCCCTCGTCGTACGGGATCCCACCGGCCAGGGTGATCAGCGCCGACATCAGCGCCGGGAAGGTGACCAGCGCTTGTTCGATCGACTTGTTGTAGATGACACCGACGCGGCCGAGGTTGGCCAAGCTGGCGGCCAGCACCGGGAACGACGGCCGGATGCCCGCGAACGTGTTGCTGGCTTCGTCCGCGGCCCCGGGCGCGGTCACTAGTAGCGCGCGCAGCTGCGGATCCGCCTGGCGCAGTTCGGTGGTGAACCGTGCCAGCCCGTCGGACAGGGACCTGATGTCGTCACCACTGCGGATCTGGGCTTGCAGGAACGGGCCCACCTGATCGATCAGCTGAGACGTTTCGGTCCAGTTGGCGTTGGCCTCGTCGACGAGCAGTCGCGCCGACTGGATCAGCCTCGCCAGCTCCGGCCCGGAACCGTTGAACGCCTTGAATGTTTCCCGGAGGAGATCCTGCAAACGGGTGTTGCTGATGCTGCTGACCAACGCGTCGGCCTGTTGCAGCAGCCCTTCGATGTCCTGGCCGATGGCGGTCCGGTCTTGGTCGATGCGTGAGCCGTCGTGCAGCGCGGCGTTCGACGGGTTCTGGGGCGGTACCAGATCCACATACTGCTCGCCCACCGCGGAGACGCTCTTGACCGTGGCCGTGACGTTTTCGGGAATCTTGAACTGACTGTTGAGCCGCATGTGCGCTTCGACGCTGTCATTGGTCAGCGTCACGGCTTCCACCCGCCCGACCGTCACGCCGCGGTACGTGACGTTGGCGTTCTTGTACAGCCCGCCACCGGATGCGAAGTCGGCGGTGATGTCGTAGGCGCCGATTCCCAGGCGGGCAGGCACGTGAAGGTAGAACACGGCGATCGCGCCGACGCAGAGGACGGTGACGATCGCGAAGATCGTCAGTTGGATGCGCGCCAATCGATCCAGCATCAGCTCGGCGGCACCTCCTGGCCCGACGCGGTGCCGGGCGGAATCTTGAACGGGTCGGCTGCCTGGCCATTCAGGTTCGCGAACGAGCCGATCAACCAGTCCGGCGGATTGACGACGTCGTTGAGGTGCGGCATGTTCGGGTCGAAGTACGACGTGGTGAAGATGGTCTCGCCGAGGCGGCGGATTGTCAGGTCGAATGTGACGAACACATTGAGGTAATCGCCCCGGATGGCTCGCCGCAGATACCTTGTCGTGAACGGGAAGGTGGGCAGCAGGTCGAGGTCGGAGATGAAATCGGCCCGGTTGTCGTTGATCGGCTTGATCACCGCGTAGAGATCCTTGAGGTCGGCCGCGATGTCGTCCTTGGTCTGCGACAGAACGTGCGACGCCACGGTCGCGAAGCTCTGCAGCGCCGCGAACGTGTCGACGATGTTCTTGCGGTTGTCGTTGAGAACCCGCAACGCACCCGGCAGCGTGTCCAGAGCGCGGCTCAGACTGTCCTTGTGCGCGGCCAGAGTTCCCGCCACCCGGTTCAGTCCTTCCGCGGTCGAGATGATGTCGTTGGTCTGCGCGTTCAGCGCCGCAGTGAACTCGGCAAGTCTGGGAATCAGATCGACGAACTGTCCTTGCCGACCGGCGACCGCGGCGTAGGCCTCATCTGTGATGTCACCCAACGCACCGAGGTTGCCCTTGTTCACCACGACGCCGAGGGCTGACAGAACTTCTTCTGTGGTGGGGTACCGGCTCCCGTTGGCCAGCGAGATCGTGGAGCCGTCGCGAAGCTCACCCACCCGCTGCTGACCGAGCGGCGGGGCCAACTCGATGTGCTGGGACCCCAGCAGCGACGTCTGCGCCACCCGCGCAACCGAATTGGCGGGCAGCTTGACATTCTCGTCGAGCGAAAGCTTCACGGCCGCAAAGAACGTGCCGTCGGACCGCTGCACCGCCTCGACACCGGAGACGCTGCCGACCGTCACGTCGTCGACCATGACCGGCGAGTTCTGGGGCATCGTCGACACATCGGGCACTTCGACGGTGATGCTGTAGGAGCCCGGCCCATGACCCGCCGTGCCCGGCATGTTCAACGAGTTCAGGCCGCCGAACTGACATCCGGCCAGCACGGCCATGCCGGAGCCGAGCGCCACCGTGCGGATCCCACCACGGCGTAGCTTGCGACACAGGGCTTGTTGGAAGGAGTTTGGAGTCATCCGCCCGCCCCCGGCTGTTGCGGTGCGACGGGCTGCATCGGCGGGACACCCTCGGCCGGGAACGGCCCGTCGGTGTCCGGCGCGACAGGCGCCGCGGGCGCCGGCCCGGGCGCGGGTCCGGCTGGCTGGAGGAACTGCGGCTGCGCCGGTGGCGGCGGCCCGGGCGCGACGTTCGGCGGCAACATCAGCGCGTCGACGCCGGTCGCGCCTTCACGGGGCGGGTTGCGGCCCTCCGACGGAACCCACTGCAGGTAAGGCAGATACGTCTGCGTCTTAGCTTCAGTGGCCGGAGTGTCGTAGATGATCTGCCCCTTGTACGCGGTGATGGTGTTGATCGGGTGGAACAAGATGGGCGGGTAGTTCATCGCCAGCCGGCTCAGCACGGGGGCCATCCGCTCCCGGCAGATCTCGGTCCGTTTGATGTTGTCGACGAACAGGCTGCCCTCGAACACGCCGCCACAGATGAACTGCACCGGGTTGGCGAAGTTCGGCAGCGACAGCAGTCCCGACGCCGCCCCCTGCGCGGGGTCGTAGATGTTGTAGAAGTTCGCCAGCCCGTTCGGGGTGACGTGCAGAATCTGTTCGACGTCGTCGGACTGGTCGGAGAAAAGCTTCGTCAACTGCGACAGCTTGTCGATCTGACTGATCAGCGCAGAGTTGTTGTCCTGCAGGAATCCGCGAACGTCAGCCAAAGCCTGGTTAAGCGTGCCGAGCGTGTTGTCGAGGTTCGTAGAACTGTCGGCGAGCACCTGCGACACCGACGCCAGGTGGCCGCTGAACTGCACGATCTGCTCGTTGCTCTTCGACAGCGCGTCGATCAGGATGTGCAGGTTCTTGACGGTGCCGAACAGGTCGGTGCGGGAATCGCCCAGCCGCCCGGCCGTCTGGGACAGCTCTCGTAGTGCTTGGCGGAACGATTCGCCGTTGCCGTCGAAGGTATCGGCGGCCTGGTTGATGAACTCACTGAGCGGCCCCTGCATCGAACCGGCCTGCGGCCCAAGCGATGAACTGAGCTTCGTCAGCTCCGACTTCACTTCGTCCCATTCCACCGGCGCCGCCGTGCGATCCAGTCCGATGGTCGCGCCGTCTGCCATGACGGGACCGCTTGAGTAGGCGGGGGCGAGCTGAATGAAGCGCGCGGACACGATGTTCGGCGCCATGATGACCGCATGTGCGTCGGCCGGGACCTTGACCGCATCTTTGACCGATATCGTCACCTTGACCGCCTGCGGCTGCGGCTCAATGGATTCGATGCTGCCGACCGGGACGCCGACGATGCGGACGCCGTCACCCGGGTACAACCCGACCGCCGACGTGAAGTACCCGATCACCTTGTGACCGGCACGGCCCGGCCAAACCAGGTAGATGCCGGCGACGAGCACCACCGCGAGGGCGGCGATGACGCCGTAGCGCACCCACCTCATTCCGGGAGATGCCGGCTGCGCGTTCATGGTGACTTCGGCCTGATGATCAAGCGCTCGGA
>DASWBF010000289.1:0-11793 GCA_036390735.1 Mycobacterium sp.
GAAGCAGCTGAAGAGCAAGGACATGGCGATGCAGCTGACCGACAAGGCCAAGGCGCTGTTGGCCAAGCGCGGATTCGACCCGGTGCTGGGTGCGCGGCCGCTGCGCCGGACGATCCAGCGCGAGATCGAGGACGCGCTCTCCGAGAAGATCCTGTTCGAGGAGGTCGGGCCGGGCCAGCTGGTCACCGTCGACGTCGACAACTGGGACGGCGAAGGCGCCGGCGAGGACGCGGCGTTCACGTTCACCGGCACCCGCAAGCCGGCCAAGGCGGCCGACGAGCCGGATCTGGCCCAGGCCGGCGCCGCCGGTTCGCACAGCGCGACCGCAACCGAGTAGCGGCGAGCCACGCCAAAGCCTCCGAAATGGCGACGTTTCGGGGGCTTTCGCGTCTTTCTGATCTGCCGTCGCCCTCGAGTGTGCGTTTTCGTACACTTCCCCCGCGTGTCCCGTACGAAATCGCAGTGTCGCCGCGACCCTCGCCGTTGTTCACGCGACTACGGTGGTGCGTCGTTGACCTGCTCAGCGGCTGGCCCTAAGCTCCTCTACTATTCGATGGGCCGAGGAATCTGGTGAGATTCCAGAACGGTCGCGCCACTGTGCACAGTCAGACCCGACGCCTGTCACTGCCCTGCTAGCGGGACGCGCAATCCCGAAAGGAGTACGACCACATGACATCATCCGACGCGCCTCGGGCGCGGACCGCGAAGGTTCGCGCTGTCGACCTGTCCGCGACGAGTGCAGCGTTGTGGCTGGGCGGTACCGTCTTTCTTGCGCTTCTGGTGGTTTACTTCGTCGGCTTCGATCAGGGTGCGGTTTCGGTTTTCGGTAGCGACAGCCACGTCCACGAGTTCATCCACGATGCCCGGCACCTGCTGGGCTTCCCCTGCCACTAGACCATGGAAAAGCGGGTCATCTGGCGCGGCCTGCTGGCCGGCGCCATCGGTGGGGTAGTGGCTTACCTGTTCGCGCGGGCCTTCGTCGAACCGGCGATCGGGCGGGCCATCGACTTCGAAGCGGCGCAGAGTGCGCCCGGTCACGAAGAAGGTGCCGAACTCTTCACTCGCGCGGTGCAGGCCAACGTCGGGATGGGCTTTGGGGTCGTCGCATTCGGGATGGCGATGGGAGCATTGTTCGCGGTCGCGTTCGTGGTGGCGTGGTCCCGACTCGGGGATATCGGTCCGCGGGGCTTGTCGATTCTGTTGGCGGCCGGAGCATTTGGCGCGATCGTCTTCGTACCGTGGCTGAAGTATCCACCGAACCCGCCGGCGGTCGGGCATGAAGAGACACTCGGTGACCGCACGGGGCTCTACCTGCTGATGGTGCTGGTGTCGTTGCTGGCGGCGGTTGGTGCGGTGTGGCTGGGCCGGCGGGTCGTGTCGCAGTTCGGCGGGTGGAGCGCGACGCTGATCGGCGTTGGCGCGTATGTCGTCGCGATCGCGGTTGTGATGCTGGTGCTGCCGCCGGTCGCTGAAGTGCCTGACGACTTTCCTGCCACAGCGCTCTACGACTTCCGGTTGTACTCGATGGGCACTCAGTTCGTGATGTGGGCGACGATCGGAGTGGTCTTCGCGTCGTTGACCGCCCGGCTGCTCGATGAGCACTCGACGACGGGACGGGCGCCCAGCCTCATCCCGTGACCGAGGTCGTCCGGCTGACGCTGGTGTCGCATGCGATGACCGACGCGATGTCAGCTGCGCGGTTTCCCGTCGACGAGCCTCTCAACGCCGTTGGCCGACGGCAGTTGGATATCGGAATCAACTTCGGCGCAACGGAATTCGCCGCGGTATCCGGACCGGAACAACGGTGTCGGCAGACCGCAGAGCTACTCGGCATTCGCCCAACGGTCGAGCCGCGTCTGAGCGACTTGAATTGCGGGCGGTGGCGCGGCGAAGTGCTCAGCGGTGTGCGCCCTGCGGACCTCACCGATTGGCTCACCGACCCCACCAGCGCACCGCACGGCGGTGAGTCCTTGGTCGACCTGATGCACCGGGTTGCGGGTTGGCTCGAATCGTTGACCGCCAGCCCGTCTCGGGCCGTCGCGGTGACCCATCCCGGTGTGATCCGAGCCGCGATCGTGGTGGCTCTTGACGCACCGGCAAAGTCGTTCTGGCGCATCGACGTTGCGCCGGGAAGTCGCACCGAGATGCACTTCCGCGGCCAGGCCTGGACGCTGCGATCGCTCTAGCTCGGCGCGGGTTATCACCCGCGACTCAGCCGTCCCGCGGCAGAATCGCGAACACCTGCTTGGCGATCGATATCAGCCATGCGCCAGCGCTGGGTCCGTGAAACCGCGGCCAGTTCAACTGGAAGTTGACCACCCATGCCTGGCCGCCGCTGTCCACCGCGTACCAGCTGAACGTCAAGTCGCCGGGCAGGTTTCCGGCTTTGGCGCCGATGTAGGGCCACTGCTGCGGGTCGAGGTCGATGCCGGGAATCGCCGACATGATGTCGCGCACCGGTGCAGTCACCCCGACAGCGCGCGACTGCAGCGCAGCGTGCACCCGGCAAATGTCTTCGGCGCTGCCGTACCATTCCGCGCCGTACGTCGATGCCGGAGTGTGGGTGCGTGTCGGATCTGGCTCGTAGGGACGGGAATTCGTCTGCGCCAGCAGCTGCGCGCGGGCCTGCGGTAGCCCGGTCGCAACCGCGTTGCGCCACTGCTCCCGCAGATCCGGCTCACCCCAGCCGACCGAAAACAACTCGTGCATAGTCGGGAATGGGGTCATGCTTTCCGGATCGTGATGGCCGGCCTCGACCAGCGCTCGTTCGACCGCTGCCGTTCCGACCTTCTCGATGAGCAGATCGGTCGCCATGTTGTCGCTGTTGGCGATCATCTTCTCGGCAGCGGTGCGCACCGACACCTGGGTGCCGGGAGGCAACTTCTCCAAACCCGACGAACCGACGGCTTTGGCCTGCAACGTGATAGTGAGCTGGTCATCCCACGACAGCTTGCCCGCCTTCACTGCGTCGGCAACGGCAAGCAGCACGTAAAGCTTGAAAATCGATGCGAGCGGCAAGGATTGGCCCGTGTTGGTGCCTGCCACCCGGTCGCAGCGGCCGTCGTCAACCTTGGCGACTTGATAGGAGTATCGCGCGCCGGACTTCGCCAGCTCCGTGTCGACGTCCACCCACGAGTTGATCTTCGGCTGCTGTAGCTCCGCGTCGAACCGGTCGACCATTCCGTTCTCGTCGGTGTGGATTTCGATGTCCTGGCCAGCGCCGAACGAGTTGACCAGATGAAGTGTGACGAGACCGGCGTAATAGTCGACGCCCGAAAGCGTGAACGGTCTTTCCCACCAAAGGTTTTCCATCGTGTCGCGCACCGTGTCCACCTTGTCGGGCGCAGCGAGCGTCCGTACCCCGACCGGGCCGATCGGCCAGTCGGAATTCAGCATGTCCACGGTCTGCTTTGCGCGGAACCCCGGCGGCGTGTTCATGCTGATCGTCACACCCGCATCGGCGCTCACCGACGACGCGGACGGCGTCGAGCAACTGCATACCGGGGCAGTGGCGACGGCGACAGCGGCCAGCGCGGCCGCCGCCCGCAACCGCGCTCGGACCGCGCTACGCCTCGGCGCCGGTCCCCGCAACGTCCAACACAACCTCGAACTCCAGCAACGACGCCCCAGTCGCCACAGGATTGGCCCGCTGTCCGGCGTGCGCCTCGATCGCCGGGCCGGTGGCCCATGCCTGAAACGCCTCTTCGGACTCCCACTGCGTCACGACGAAGTACCGGTCCTCACCTTTGACGGGCCGTAGCAGCTGGAAGCCGAGGAACCCCGGCTGGCTGTCGACGGCGTGTGCGCGGTGGGCGAATCGTTTCTCCAGTTCGGGCCCTGCGTCCGGCGGCACTTCGATTGCGTTGATTTTGACCACGGCCATGGGGTTCAGGCTACCGTGCGGCCATCATGAGAGAGTGAGCGCCGATCTGCTGACGTACTGCGGCGGCCACGGCCAGCCGCTGGTGTTGGTGCACGGGCTGATGGGTCGCGGCCGCACCTGGCGCCGACAGCTGCCCTGGCTCACCGCACTCGGGCGGGTCTACACCTATGACGCGCCATGGCACCGTGGCCGCGACGTCGCGCATCCGCACCCGATCAGGACCGAACGTTTCGTCGGCGACCTCCGCGACGCTGTGGCATCGCTCGGCCGGCCGGTCATCCTGATCGGACACTCGATGGGTGGGCTGCATGCGTGGTGCTTGGCCGCCGACAGGCCTGATCTGGTCAGAGCGCTCGTCGTCGAGGACATGGCACCGGACTTCCGGGGCCGCACCACCGGTCCGTGGGAGCCCTGGCTGCATGCGCTGCCCGTCGAATTCCCGAGCGCGCAGCAGGTCTTCGACGAGTTCGGGAGCGTTGCGGGCCAGTACTTCCTCGACGCGTTCGACCGCGGCGCGACCGGGTGGCGCCTGCACGGCCACGTCGAGCGCTGGATCGAGATCGCCGCCGAGTGGGGAATGCGTGACTACTGGGAGTCGTGGCGGGCGGTTCGGGTGCCGACGCTGCTGATCGAGGCCGGTAACTCGGTGACCCCACCCGGCCAAATGCAGCAGATGCACGAATCCGGTTGGGCCACAGACTACTTGCGAGTGCCAGAGGCCGGTCACCTGGTGCACGACGAAGCGGCCGATGTGTACCGCGACGTGGTCACCGCGTTCCTAGCGTCGCTCGCCGAGCGCGCCTGAGGCCGGCCACGCCGGCTGTTGCTCGAAGCGGGTGCGGATCGCATCGAGCTCGTGCTGCATCCGCGGGGCGTCGGGGCTGCCGCCGGACAACCGGCCGCGCATCGGTGCCGAAACCCGGAACTGGTCCAAATTGATGCGCACCCCGGTCGAGCGGTGCGCCGCCCAACCCAGCGCCACCGCCACCGCGAAGGGAGCCATCAGGATCGAAAGCGTGATCAAAACGGTCATGGCAGTAAGTCTTCGCCAGTGAACATTCCGCCAACAGTGGCAGGACTGACGTATTGCGATAAGATACTGCCATGCTCAGATCTGTGTCCGTGTTGGTGTTGGAGAGGCTCGCGATCTTCGAGTTCGGCGTCGTCTGCGAGGTATTCGGCATCGACCGCCAATCCGACGGCGTCCCGAACTTCGACTTCCGTGTCTGCGGGCCGCAAGCCGGCCGTCCACTGCAAACGTCGGTCGGCGCCATGGTGATTCCCGAGCACGGGCTGGACGGGCTCGCCGGCGCGGACCTGGTCGCGGTCCCGGCGGTACACCCAGCCCGGGGGCCGCACCCGTATCCGCCAGAGGCGCTGGCGGCGCTTCGAGCGGCTGCGCAGGCCGGAGCCACGATCTTGACCGTCTGCTCCGGTGCGTTCGTCGCCGGTGCGGCCGGCCTGCTGGACGGGCGCCGGTGCACCACTCACTGGATGCACGCCGAACAGCTGGCTCGGACATATCCGACCGCGCAGGTCGACCGCAACGTGCTGTTCGTCGACGACGGCAACCTGATCACCAGCGCCGGCACGGCGGCCGGAATCGACGCGTGCCTGCATCTCGTGCGTCGCGAGTTGGGCAGCAGGATCACGAACATCATCGCCCGCCGGATGGTGGTTCCACCACAGCGCGACGGCGGCCAGCGGCAGTTCATCGATCAGCCGGTGCCGACGCACTGCTCACCGGGATTCGCCCCGCAACTCGACTGGATCCTGGCGAATCTGGATAAGGCGCACTCGGTGGCGACGATGGCACGCCACGCGAACATGTCGGAGCGCACGTTCGCGCGAAAGTTCGTGGAAGAGGCCGGCACAACGCCGATGCAGTGGGTAACCGACCAGCGGGTGCTGTTCGCCAGGCGGCTGCTCGAGGAGACCGATCTGGACGTCGACCGCATCGCCGAGCGGTGCGGCTTCGGCACCGCGACGCTGCTCCGCCACCACTTCCGTCGTCTCGTTGGCCTCACGCCGTCTGATTACCGTCGCCGGTTCGCGTGCGTGGACGCAGCCTGTGAGCAAGAACAGTCAGCCTGACGCACGCACCGAAATAAGATGAGCCTCAACGGGCTTCGCCGGCCAAGGCGTAACGGCCGTCGGGGGTCTGCTCCACGAGGCCGTCGGCCAGCAGCGAAGCCAACGCGCGCTCACGCTGGTCGGTGTCCGTCAGCCAGGCCATGTCGAGCTGTCGCCGCTGTACGGGAAAGTCGTTGGCGCGCAACACATCCAGAAGTCTGCCCCGCACCTGTCGGTCGGTGCCCGCGTACGTCTGCGGGCGACGGGCCGGCGCCTCGGCCGGCGGGTGGCCTGCGGCTCGCCACGCGCACGTGCTGAGTGGGCACACCCCGCACCGAGGCGACCGCGCAGTGCACACCGTCGCGCCCAACTCCATCAACGCCGCCGAAAACCATGGCGCTGAACGGTCTTCGGGAAGCAGCGCGGCGACGTCGACGAGATCGCGTGCGCTCGCCGGAGCGTCGGCGATTCCGCGCACCGCCCGCGCGACCACCCGTCGTACGTTCGTATCGACCACCGGCACCCGGCGCCCGTAGGCGAAACACGCAATCGCACGTGCGGTGTACCCGCCGACGCCCGGAAGGCCGAGCAGCGTCTCGACGTCGTCGGGCACCACGTCGGCGTGATCGCGCGCGATCACCGTCGCGCACTCGTGTAACCGCTTGGCGCGGCGCGGGTAACCCAGCTTCCCCCATGCCCGCAGCACGTCGGCGGCGCTGGCCGCCGCAGTGGCCGACGGCGTCGGCCAGCGGTCAACCCACTCCTCCCAGATCGGCTGAACCCGCGACACCGGGGTCTGCTGCAGCATGAACTCGCTGACCAGGACCTGCCACGGGCTGACCCCGGGCCGTCGCCACGGCAAGTCGCGCTGAGCCGCGTCGTACCAGCCGATCAGCTCAGCGGCATCGATGCTCACCTGCCGCCCCGGTCGGTCTGGGGGCACAATGTCACCCATGCCCAACACGAACCCCTCGTCCGCTTGGAAGGCACTCAAGGAGGGTAACGAGCGGTTCGTCGCCGGCCAGCCCGCCCACCCCAGCCAAAGTGTCGACCATCGCGCCACGCTGGCTGCCGGTCAGCGTCCGACTGCGGTGGTGTTCGGCTGCGCCGACAGCCGGGTGGCCGCCGAGATCATCTTCGACCAAGGACTCGGCGACATGTTCGTGGTCCGCACCGCCGGTCACGTCATCGACTCGGCCGTGATGGGCTCGATCGAATACGCGGTGGCGGTGCTCGACGTGCCGCTGATCGTCGTGCTCGGCCACGACAGCTGCGGTGCGATCGAGTCCACGTTGGACGCCCTCGACAGGGGAGTGATCCCGCGCGGATACGTTCGCGACCTGGTCGAACGCGTCACGCCCTCGGTGCTCACCGGCCGCCGCGAAGGATTGACCCAGGTCGACGAGTTCGAGGCGCACCACGTCCGGGAGACCGCTGCGCAACTGCTGTCGCGGTCGACGACGATCCTGGAGCGGATCCCGACGGGCGAGCTGGCGATCGTCGGCCTGACGTATCACTTGGCCGACGGGCGGGTGGCGCTGCGCGCCAGTGTGGGCGACATCGGCGAGTATCCCGCGTGTAGTTAGCCCGGCGACACGCCGAGCAACGTCGGACGGCTCGCGGTGACCTGGGCTTACCGTGAGAACGTGCTGGATCTTGAACCGCATGGCCCACTGCCGTCCCAGATTTACTGGCGACGCCGCGCTCTCGCCGGGGGCATCGCGGTCGTCGTGATCGGCATCGTCGTCGCGGTCGTCATCACGGTGCTGACCGGGAACACAGGCGCCGACAACAAGAACTCCGCCCAGCCCGCCGACGTGCCGGCCTCCCAGGTGCCGAACCCGCAGCCGGAGGTGAAGTCCCCGATCACGCCGCTGCCGCCGGCGCCGATCCAGACGCCAACCCCGACCGCGGCCGTCATGCCTCCGCCGGTGCTGAAAGACGGTGACGACTGCCCGGATTCCACGCTGGCCGTCAAGGGCATCGCCAGCCAGCCACAATACGTCGTCGGCGAGCAGCCGAAGTTCACGATGTTGGTGACCAATATCGGGTTGGTGGCCTGTCAGCGTGACGTCGGCGCCGCCGTGCTGGCCGCGTACGTGTTCTCGCTCGACAACCAGCGGTTGTGGTCCAACCTCGACTGCGCGCCGTCGACCGAGACGCTGGTCAAGAAGTTCAGCCCAGGCGAGCAGGTGACCACCGAAGTCACCTGGACTGGAATGGGTTCCGCGCCGCAGTGCCCGCTGCCGCGCCAGCCGATCGGACCCGGCACGTACAACCTCGTCGTGCAATTGGGCAACCTGCGATCCGCCCCGGTGCCGTTCATCATCGCCCAGCCGTCGGCGCAAAGCGAGACCCCGGCGCCTGCCCAGCCGATCCCAGGGCAGGATCCCGCACAGGTGAATCCGGTCGGCTAAGCCGCATTACACGAACCTGTCGGCGATCGTCGACTCGGCCAGCTGCGACAAGCCTTCGCGGATGTGCCGCGCCCACATCGCGCCGATGCCTTCCACCTTCTGAAGGTCGCTCGAACTGGCCGCCAGCAGACCTTGCAGCGACCCGAAGGCGCGCACCAGTAGGTCGATGTGGGCGAACTGCAGCCGCGGTATGCCCGCCATCGCCCGGTAGCCACGTGAGCTCATCGCCGAGTCCTGCGCTTCGGCGGTGGACGGATACCCGAAAACCTTTGACAGCGCGGTCAAGTCGAGAAGCTCGGTGTCGGACAGCTGGTCGAGTTCATCGAGCGTTGACGCCACCTGCTCTCCGGTGGGCGGCTCGGGGTTGGCGTGGTAGTCACGGACGATCAGCTCACGCGCGAGGTCGTTTCCGCCGACCAGCTCCTCGAGCTGCAGCTTGAGCTGGCGACCGTCGGTGCCGAGTTCCACCACGTGCTCGTCGATTTCGAGGCTGATGCGCCGCACCATCTCCAGGCGTTGCACAACAGTCATCACGTCGCGCAGCGTTACGAAGTCTTCGATCTCGGCGGTCGACAGCTGGCGACTGACCTCGTCGAGGCGAGACTTGTAGCGCTCCAGGGTCGCAACGGCCTGATTTGCCCGCGACAGAATTGTTGCCGAGTCGGCCATAACGTGCCGCTCGCCGGCGACGTACACCGTCACGATGCTCATCGAATGGCTAACGGACACGACGGGATAACCCGTCTGGATCGCGGTGCGCTCGGCCGACCGGTGGCGGGTGCCGGACTCGTCGGTGGGGATGGACGGGTCAGGCACCAGTTGCACGTTGGCCCGCACGATGCGGCTGCCGTCGGTGGACAGCACCTGTGCGCCGTCCATCTTCGACAGCTCCCGAAGCCTCGTCGGGGCGAACCGGACGTCGAGCGAGAAGCCGCCGTCGCAGATCGACTCGACGCGCTCGTCGTAACCCAACACGATCAGCGCACCCGTGCGGCCGCGCAGGATTCGCTCCAGCCCGTCGCGCAGTGGCGTGCCGGGCGCCAGGCGCCGCAGCGTCTCTCGCAGCGCCGGATGCACCAACGGCGCCTTGGTGTTCTGACTGCGCTCAGTCGACGTCATGACTCGCCTGCTGGCTCCCCCGCAAGTTCTAGCGGACGCAGCGTGGTCGCACGCTTCGGCTTGACCGCGATATCTCGGAGTAAGTCGAGCGCCTCGGTGATGGTTCGTGCCTGCATCGCGTAGATCCCCTTCGGCACGGTATATACCCCATAGGGGACCAGCGCCGTGGTGAATCCGAGCCGAGCGGCCTCAGCGAGCCTGCGTTCCATGTCGGTCACCTGCCGCAGATCGCCGGCCAGCCCGAGCTCGCCGATCACGACGGTGGTGGTGGGCAACGGCAGGCCCGCCCAGGCCGACGCCATCGCCACCGCCACCGCCAAGTCCGAGGACGGATCGGTCAACCGCATGCCACCGACCGTGGACAGGTAGATGTCGTGGCTGTTCACGGGCGCGCCGCACCGCTTGGTGAGCACCGCGGCGATCAGCGAGGCTCTGGCGTTGTCGATGCCGCTGACCGCCCGCCGCGGGATCGCGTGCTGCGGTTTGATCAGCAGCGCCTGCACCTCGCCGATCAGCGGGCGCTTGCCGTCAAGTGTGACGGTCACGGCGGTGCCGGAGACCGGTTCGGGGCGCTGATCGAGAAACAACCCCGACGGGTCCGGCATGCCGACGATTCCGTACTCGAGCAGCTGGAAGCAGCCCACTTCGTCGGCCGCGCCGAAGCGGTTCTTCACCCCGCGAACCATCCGCAGCATCGACTGCCGGTCGCCTTCGAAGTGCAGCACCACGTCCACCAGGTGCTCCAGCGTCCGAGGCCCCGCGATGGCGCCGTCCTTGGTGACGTGGCCGACGAGGATGATCGCGACTCCGCTGCGCTTTGCCGCCGCCATCAGAGCGGTGGTCACGGCCCGGACTTGCGTGACACCTCCGGTCACGCCGTCGGCGTCCGTGGTCGACATGGTCTGCACCGAGTCCACCACCACCAAGGTTGGCCGCACCGCGTCGATGTGCGCCAACACGTTGTCGAGGTCCGAGTCGGCGGCCAGATACACCTCGTCGTGGCTGCAGCCGGTGCGCTCGGCGCGCATCCCGACCTGCCCCGCCGATTCCTCGCCGGACACGTACAGGGCTCTGCGGCCGGCGCGCGCCCATTGATGCACGACCTTCAGCAAAAGGGTGGACTTTCCGACGCCCGGCTCACCGGCGAGCAGCGTCACGGATCCGGGTACCACGCCGCCACCCAGCACCCGGTCGAGCTCGTCGACTCCCGTCGGGTCGTGGCGCGTGGTGCCCGGCGGGATCGAACTGATCGGCACGGCAGCCGAATTGGGCGCCGCTGACCGCTGCGCGCGGCCTCCGACGACCTTGATCGTCGGCACCTCGTCGACGGTGCCCCAGGTGCCGCACTCGGGGCAGCGGCCCACCCACTTGGCCATCACGTGCCGACATTCCGAGCAGCGGTGCTGGGTGCGTGCCTTGGCCACGCCGAGACGGTATCGGGTGGGTCCGACAGATCCTCAGTGACCTTCGCCGGGCGGCGCCGCCCCTTGTTGCCGCGGGGCGTTCTCACCGGCGGTGACGGGCACCGCGACCTTGGCCTCACCGGCGCGCTCAAACTTGAACACGAACTCATACGTCAACGCGTTGCTGATCGGCTTGGACAGCTTCACGGTGGCATTCGCCTTCTCGGCGTCGGACAACGCCTGCAGCGCTTCAGCTTCGGCGCCCTCCGGCTTGCCCACGATCAGCGACCCGGTCGCGGGTATCTGCGGGTTGGACGGCTTGAGGGCGACGGACCCGATGTCGGAAGTAATGCCAAGCAGCCGGTCGTTTCCGTCGGCCGACTGGTTGCTGGCGACGAACAGCAGCTCGACGCTCTCGCCCGGCTGCAGGGCGGCAGAGGTGATTTCCGCGCGGATACGCACATCACGGAGCGCGATGTTGCCGACGCCGACGCTGGTGCCGTTGACGGCAGGCTCCTGGGTGGCGGTCTGGGACTGCTGTCCCGATCCGCAGCCGGTCAACGTCGCGGCGATCAGAACCGCGGCGACGAGCCCGCCGCCGAGAGCCGATCCGCGGGTGGGAAAGAGGTTCACTGAGGTCTCCTGCTCGGCTTGAACTGGCATGGCATCGGCCGACTCACGGCCGCCAGCGTTCGACTATGCACAGTAGTAGGTCGGCGGCCGGCAGCGAAGCACGCGGCGATTATTCGACGGTGACAGGTCGTCGGCAACACCGCGACCAGCTACCTGCGGCGCTGTCGATGAAACCGCTGGCATGCATGTATTCGCCGCTGTGTCAACCCCCAATGTTCACCCACTGTGCCCCTGACCTGCACCGTTGTTAAACGCCCGTCAGAGG
>DASWBF010000290.1:0-2525 GCA_036390735.1 Mycobacterium sp.
ATCCTCACCCAGGGCCACTACGACCACGTCGGCGGCACCGATCTGCTCAGCGACCCGGGCACCGACATTGTGATGCAAGCGAACTGGGAGTCGTGGCGGCGGGACAATGACCTGCTCGCGACGTTCCGCGCCGCGAACGCATCCTTTGCCTGGGCGGACGCGATTTCGGCGGCGTTGACCTTCGCCAAGGGACGGGGGCGTCTGCCCGCGCAGAGCAGCCCGGTGCCGACGATTATCGTCGACGACGAACTGACCCTGCGCATCGGTGAGCGCGAACTCGTGCTGCGCGCCACCCCCGGCGGTGAGACGACCGACAGCCTCGTCATCTGGCTGCCCGACGACGAGGTGTGTTTGTGCGGCAACGTGTTCGGCGCATTGTTCGGTCACATCCCGAACCTGGTGACGATGCGGGGTGACCGCTACCGTGACGCGCTCACGGTGATCGAGACCATCGAAACCGTTCGCGAGCTTTCCCCGTCGGTACTTCTGACCGGTCACTTCGACCCGATCAGCGGAAAGGACCGGATCCGTGACGAACTCACCCGGCTGCGCGACGCCGTCGCATACCTGCACGATGAAACCGTCGCGGGCATGAACGCCGGAAAGGACGTCTACACGCTGATGCGCGAGGTGACGCTGCCGCCAGCCCTACAGGTGGGCGAAGGCTACGGCATGGTGCGCTGGAATATACGCGCGATCTGGGAGAACTACGCCGGGTGGTTTCACCACCGCTCCACCACCGAGCTGTATGCCGTTGCGCCTGAAGACTTCTCAAATGACATCGTCGCGCTGGCCGGCGCCGACGCGATCGTCGGCCGTGCGCGCAAGGCCCTGGCCGACGGCGAGCCCCTGCGCGCGATACGACTGACCGAAATCGTCCGCCACGTCGAGCCTCACCACGACGGCGCGAAGCACGTATTGCGCGCGGCGCACGAACAGCTCCTCGAAGCCAGCACGAACTTCTGGGAATCGGCCTGGCTGCGCAAACAGATCGCGGAGCTGACGTGAAGTACGCCGTCGGTGCCCCGGTCGCCGCGCGGGTTACTGCCGACCCGTCGTGGATGTCGGAATTCGCCCGTCATGTCGAGGCGTGCGGCTTCGACGAGATCGACGCCGTCGAACACACCGTGCTCGCGACGGCATACGACAGCGTCTATCCCTACGACGCCTCCGGCCGCGTCGAGCTGCCGGCCGACTGCCCAGTGCCGGATCCGCTTGATCTGCTTGCGTTTATCGCCGGGCACACCACCACGCTGGGCTTGGCCACCGGTGTGTTGGTGCTGCCGAACCACCACCCCGTGGTGCTGGCGAAGCGGGTGGCGACGGTGGACGCGCTGTCGGGCGGGCGGCTGCGGCTGTGCGTCGGGGTGGGCTGGCTGCGCGAGGAAATCGAGGCGTGCGGGGCCCCGTTCGGCAGCCGAGGCCGACGGGCCGACGAGCAGCTGGAGGTGCTGCGGCTGCTCTGGGCGGACAACCCCGACGGCGCGACGCACAGCGGCGAGTTCTTCCAGTTCCGCAACGTCGCCTGCTATCCGAAGCCTGCGCAGGGCGAACGACTGCCCGTCCACATCGGCGGTCACAGCATGGCGGCCGCGCGGCGCGCGGGCAGGCTCGGCGATGGGCTGCAACCGCTCCGCGTGACCGGACCTGCGCTGGCATCACTGATCGATGTCATGCGCGCCGAAGCAGTCCGCGCCGGCCGCGACCCCGAGGCGCTTCAGCTTTCTCTCGGCCATCTCGTCACCAAGGTCGACCGTGACCGAGCCGAGAAACTCGCGCAACTCGGCGCCGATCGCATCGTTCTCGCCATGCCGGCCATCGACGACCTCCAACAAGCCACGGACGCGCTGTCCGCCTGCGCCCAGCGACTCGGGCTGGCGTCATGACCCTTGATGCTGAAACATGGCTCGCATTAAGCGATCTCGTCCACCGGTATGCCGCCGGCGTGGACGACCGCCGATTCGAAGAGGTCGTGGACCTGTTCGCAGCGGAAGCGACGCTGGCGGTGCCGGATCCGCCGCGGACGCTCACTCCGACAGTCGTCCACCAGGGCCACGCAGAAATTCGGCAGGCCATCGAAGCGGTCGCCGCGGCCGCGAGAACCCAGCATGCGATCGTCGGCGAGGTCTATGCAGCCGAAAACAACGCGGCCCGTGGACGAGTCTCCTGCATCGCGCACCACTGGACTGTCCGCGACGAGAAGGTGACCGATATCGTGTGGCATCTGCGATACGACGACGAGTACATCCGCACCGATGCCGGATGGCGGATCGCCCGCCGCAGGCTGACCATCGACGCGATCGAGACACGGCCGGTGCGGCGGTTGCGGCCGGACGAGTCGTAACCGAGCATGCGCTGCTGGGTCGTCTGGTCCGTCGGGCTGCTCGCCTACATCGTCGCCGTCCTCGACCGCACCACGCTGGGCGTGTCCGGCCTGGAGGCCGCGAACCGGTTCGGGGCCAGCCCGGGCGTGCTGTCGTCGTTCGTCGTGCTGCAAGTCGTGGTGTACGCGGGCGCGCAGGTTC
>DASWBF010000291.1:0-2648 GCA_036390735.1 Mycobacterium sp.
TACCCGTCAACTCGACATCGACTGTGGCCGTTCGGGTTTGCACGAGTGACGGGTTGAGCGCGACCGCCGCCGCAAGCGGGTCGTGCAGGTGCGCCAGGTAGCCCTCACCCTGCGTCTCGTGAAACTCGAAATAGAAACGCATCGCGTCCTCGAGCACCCGGATCAGCGGGTTGGACGCCACCGACGACGCCCCAGCGGCTGCGGCCAGCCGGGCGAAGATCGCCGGCGTCATCACGATGTTCTCGGTCAGGTTCAGTCCCAACACAATTGGTAGATGCCGGGCGCCGGACCAGGCGGCGAACACCTCGGCGGCCGCCTCCGGGTCCACGCTGATGTTCCACTCCGCCACCACGTCGGTGTTGCCGCGATACTCGAACGAGCCGCCCATGACCACCAGCCGCCGCAGCAGGCCCGGCAATTTCGGCTCGGCACGCAGCGCCAGCGCCAGGTTTGTCATCGGGCCGGTGACCAGTCCGGTCAACTCACCGGGATGAGCGTGTGCCGCGCGCACCCACGCCTCGGTGGCGTCGTAATCGGTGAGCCGGCGCGCGGTCGGTGGCAACTCGGCGTACCCGATGCCTTGCGGGCCGTGGGTGTCCTCCGCCGTGCGAAGAGCGCAACTCAGCGGCTGCTCGGCGCCCTTGGACACCGGGATGTCGCCCGCCCTGCACAACTCGAGCAGCCCGAGGTTGTTGACGCAGACCTGTTGTACCGCAACGTTTCCGCCTGTCGAGGCGATGCCCACCAATCGTGCTTCGGCGCCGGCGAGCAGGTAAACCAGGGCTATCGCGTCGTCGACGCCGGTGTCGACGTCGGCGAAGATCGGCACCGTCACAAGGTCACCAATGAACGCCCGGCACCCATCGCGCCGCACGCCTCACCGGCCGAGGCACCCGCAATTTGCGCACCGCGCGGGCGGGCGGCTTTGGTCGCCGTGGCGACTCGCGGGGTGGCGAAGCTGCCTCGGCGGGAGAAACGCCCTGCGCCGCTGGGGAATCGGGATATCCGAGATAGATCTGATGAAGAACCCGGCGCGCAATCTTCGGCGTGAAGTAGTTGCCCGCCCCGGCGATCGTGCCGAGTGGGTGGTCGAGGCGGGCCGGTTTCTCGATCAGCGCGCGCACCACCATCGCCGCGGCGTGCTCGGGGCTGATCGGTCGTTGCGGGTTGAGCTTTCGTGACGGCGCGATCATCGGTGTGCGCACCAGCGGCATGTGGACATTCGTGAATGTGATGTGGTCGGAAAGTGTTTCGGTGGCGATCACATCGGAGAACGCATCCAACGCCGCCTTGCTCGGTATGTACGCGCTGTACTTCGGGTTGCGCGCCTGCGTGCCGGCACTGGAAACGTTGACGACATGGCCGAAACGTCGCTCGCGCCAATGCGGCAGCAACGCGAGCACCATGCGAACCGCGCCGAAGTAGTTGACGGCCATCACGCGTTCGTAGTCGTGCAGTCGGTCGGTGGAGTTGACCACCGACCGACGGATCGACCTGCCCGCGCTGTTGACCAGGTAGTCGACGTGACCGAACCCGCCGAGGATGTCCTTCACGGTGTGCTCTACCGACGACGAATCGGTGACGTCGCACGTGAAGGCGTAAGCAGTACCGCCGGATTCGCGGATCTCAGCGACGAGCTCGTCGAGAGCCTTGCCATTGCGCGCCAGCGCGAACACCGTCGCACCTCGTGCCGCAACCGCGATCGCCGACGCGCGGCCGATTCCGCTGGAGGCTCCGGTGATCACGACGTGCTTGCCGACCAGCGGGCCGTCGGGGTCGTCGCGACGGGCCCGGTCGGGATCGAGATGCTCGGCCCAGTACCGCCACAGCCGCGGCGCGTACTCTGCGAACTCCGGGACATCGATTCCGCTGCCGCGCAACGCCTCTCGTGTCGCGTCGGCGTTGAACGTGGTCGGCAGGTCGGCAACGTCGAGAAGTTCGGCGGGGATCCCGAGCTGCGTGACGGCCACATTCCGGATCACCTTCGCCCGGCCGCGTAGCTTCAGCACTGGCGTCGCGAGCGTCCGCGGCAGGCCGCCGATCATCGGTGGTAGCCCCGCGGCCTTGGCGACGCCACGGTAAATGCCCTGCAGTCCAATGGTTTCCGGTGATGTGAGATGAAAGGTCTGGCCGTCCCGATCCGGGACGTGCATGAGAAAGACCAGTGCGTCGACCACATAATCGACTGGGACGATGTTGGTGCGGCCGGTGTCGGGCAGCATGATCGGCGTGAACGACGGCAGTTTCGCCAGTGTGGCGAGCAGCCCGAAGAGGTAGTAGGGCCCGTCGATCTTGTCCATTTCGCCGGTGCACGAATCGCCGACGACCGCGCCGGGCCGGTAGACGCGGTAGCGCAGTCCGGGCTCCAAACGCACCAGCTGTTCGGCCTCGAACTTGGTCCGGTGGTACGCCGTGGGCAGGTTCTGGTCGACGTCGAAGTCCGCCTCGGTGTACTCGCCGGGGAAATCGCCGGCGACCGCGATCGACGACACGTGGTGCAACGTCGCGTCGAGACGCTTCGCGAGCGCGATCACCGATCGGGTGCCGTCCACGTTGGCGGCATGTTGGGCCCGCTCGGGCGCGGCGATGTCGTAGATCGCGCCGCAGTGCGCCACGTGTTCGACACCGGCCAGGCCCGTCAGCGTCTC